>JAEURZ010000020.1 GCA_016788905.1 Elusimicrobiota bacterium | reverse complement strand
CCACCGTGTCGGTAGAGAGAGAAGAGACACAGCCAACAGCACTGGGCCACCACTCGCGGGCGCAAGCCCGCGCCCGCTCGTCCGTCCCGTTTCGACAGCCGTGCCCTTCCCCTCGTTCACGACGTGTAGCCAATCGCGCGGTTCCTCCCCCGGTTGGCCGATCCGGCCACGTCGTTTGCTTCGGTTCGGTGCGGCTCCCAATCGTCGGGCCCAGTTCCGCCTCCGTCCCTTAATCGGCGGGAAAAGAAACAGCCCCCCGCTGGTCCCGCCGAAAAGCCGCTCGGCCGCGCCGTCACGAAAAACGCGCGGCGACCCAGCCTCGCCCCGCTGTGCTGGCGGTTGATTCGTTCCAGCCCCCGGGTCGCTCCCCGGCCCCGCACAAAAGACGTGCGCGGGACCAGTCCGCTCCGTCGTACCCGCGACTGAACCACCCCCGCTCCGTTGGAATCGTTCTAACCCCGGGCTCCACCGTTCATTTCGCGGCCCCGCCCCTATCCACAAATGGGGACAGTTGCTGGACCCTGGGTTGTGTGCCCCTGTTCACTGGAGCTGTCTGCCGCGGGGCCACTCCCCAGGGCTGGGGGATAGTTGTTCGCTCCGGTGCTCGGGAAACCTAACAATTCTTAAGGGTTGGCCCTCGGCCTCCTCGTCCTGGCGCGCGCACGCCTTTTCTTATGTTTTTTTTAGCCCACAAAGCCCGACACGTGGAACGTGGTGGGTTTGTGGGTGCCTTTGTCAGTTGTTTAAATACCGTCCTTTGTCCTCCGGTTAAGCCCTCAATTTCATAAACTTACGGTGCGGTCAAAATGGCAATATAAAAGAGGAACCAACCCCGCCAATGAAAAACGTCCTAGTCGTCGGTAAATCCATTGACGCCAACGCCTATGAGCGCCTCATCAATGACCTTCGCACCCTCTGGGAAACAGGGAAAACCAGAGCGAGACGAGCTATTGCGAAGGAGGCTCTTCGAACCTATTGGGAAATGGGGGGAAGGATCGCGCAGGAACAACTGACGGAAAATGCGGGCTATGCAAGGTCGGTCATGCAACAGCTGGCCAAGGACATCAAAACCGATATGACCACCCTCTATCGGTGTGTTCAGTTCCACGAGACATACAAGACCGTCCCAGAGACAGAAGTCCTTGCCTGGGCGCACTACAGGGTCCTACTAACGATCAAAGATCCCAAAGAGCGGGAATACTACACGGTCCAGGCGGAGAAAAACGATTGGACGCGGGACCAGTTACTGAGGGCAGTTCAGGGTGACAGATATGGGGAGGGAAAGAAGGGGAAAAAGGCGAAACAACTCCCCCGCCCCGCCGGTGCCACATACGTTTTCAAGGCGATAGTATTGGACGTCGTTGATGGTGATACTTTGGTCCTCGATGTGGATTGCGGCTTCGAGATCAAAAAGAAGGAGCGGATCCGCCTGGCGGGAATCGACTGCCCGGAGATCACCACGGAGGAGGGCCGCGAAGCCGCCGAATACGTCCGAACCCAACTGTCTCGCCTCCCCTTCGTGATGCTCCGCACCACCAAGGTGGACATCAACGGCCGCTTCCTTGGCCACATCTTCTATTCGCTGGACGAAACAATGGACAAAGACGACATTTACCGTGAAGGGGTGATGCTAAATCAAGAGTTATTGGATAAGGGGTATGCCCGTGTCTACTAGTCTGGTGGCTTACAGGGTTCGAGTTAACTTCATCTTTGCTGTGATGGCACTTTTTCTGACAACAACTCGCTTCTTCGGAACGAAACCAAACACCCCCGCCGAAATCTGCCCCCCGGCGAATCCTCTCTCATGTTCTCCACCCCGCTGTCTCAATTAATTTGTTCCCTCCGGCGACTGAACCACGGCCGTTCGCTCCTCTAGCCTGACAGGAAAACATATCTTCCCAATATCCTACCGCCGTTTCGGTCTTCCTCCTGCACCTTCGGTTTTCCAGCTTCCCCCTTTCAGCTTCTTTTCATTCTTCGCGCGCAAAAATTCCATTCCACGTTTTTTGAAGGTCGGCTAGCCCGGGCAGACACGAGGAACGTGGCGGATGGGCCCGCCGGGTTTAACTAGCAAACCTACATCTAAAACAATTTACCTTTAATTGTTTACAGAAACAGCTATCGGCCTAAAATAATTATAGAGCCCAATTTGTTATCATCCAGGATCATCGACCATACGAAACCATGAGCCATTAACGCCAACAGGAGTGGGTGGAATGGACCCGACCATTGAATGTCCAAAGTGCAAGCAAGAAATCAAACTGACGGAGTCTTTGGCCGCTCCGCTGGTGGAGACCATTCGCCTCGATTATGAGAAACGTTTAGCCGAAAAAGATTCTGCTACCGCGAAGCGGGAGACCGAGCTTCGGGAACGAGAAAATGCCATCACAAAGGCCAAGGCGTCTTTGGACGAACAGGTCGCGGCAAAGGTCAAGACCGAACGGGCGAAGATCGTGGCGGAGGAGTCCGCCAAGGCCCGTCTCACTTTGGCGATGGATTTGGATCAGAAGGCCAAAGAAATAAACGACCTTCAAGAGGTCTTGAAAACGAGGGATGCCAAGTTGGCTGAGGCTCAAAAGGCCCAGGCGGATTTGTTGCGCAAGCAACGCGAGCTTGACGACGCCAAGCGCGAGATGGATTTGAATGTCGAAAAAAAAGTTCAAGCGGGATTGGCCTCCGTGCGCGAACAGGCCCGCAAAGAGACCGAAGAGTCCCTCAATCTCCGCCTGATGGAGAAGGAGCAGACCATCGCTTCAATGAAGAAACAGTTGGAAGAAGCCCAGCGACGGGCCGAGCAAGGATCGCAACAGCTTCAGGGTGAAGTTCTGGAGTTGGAGCTTGAAGCGTTGATTCGAAGCAAGTTCCCTCGGGATACCGTTGACGCGGTGCCGAAAGGTGAATTCGGCGGGGACATCATTCACAAAGTTGTTGGCCCGACGGGGCAGGCGTGTGGAACGATTTTGTGGGAATCAAAGAGGACAAAGAATTGGTCCGATGGTTGGCTCCCGAAACTTCGGGAGGATCAGCGGGCGGCCAAGGCCGAAGCAGCGCTCCTCATCTCCCAAGCCCTGCCGAAGGGGGTGGAAAGTTTTGATCAGGTGGAGGGCGTCTGGATTGCCCATCCAAGAGTGGCTTTGCCCGTGGCGGCCATGCTTCGCCAAATCCTAATCGAGGTCAACACCGCCCGCCAAGTTTCCGACGGACAACAAACCAAAACCCAGATAATCTATCAATACCTTACGGGGCCGCGATTCCGGCAACGGGTGGAGGGCATCGTTGAGGCGTTTACGTCCATGAAGACCGACCTGGACGTGGAAAAAAAAGTAATCACCAAACAATGGGCCAAACGCGAAGAGCAGATCGAACGGGTTATGCAGGGGACTGTCGGCATGTATGGCGATTTGCAGGGGATCGCGGGGAAGACGTTGCAGGAAATTGAGGGGCTTGAATTGTCTGCGTTAACCCATGAACCTGAATTAGGCGATGAAGACGAATGAGAATTAGCCACATTCACATTGAGAATTTCAGGTCAATAGAGAAAGTCGATTTCCAACCTATGGCTTTTAATGTTTTGGTTGGACAAAATAACCACGGCAAAACCAATGTTTTCAAGGCGTTGGAATGGTTTTATGGCGGCAAGGGAGAACTAAATGAAATTCGCTCTACATTCTCTCCAAACGGTGAAATCGTTGTAGAACTAACTTTCTCTGGTGTTCAGGATGGAATCAAACAGATAAGTAACGCCGAGAATCAGACCAAGCTCCGAGCTATTGTTGAAACATCTGACATCATGCGTGTTCGGCGAACAACCGGGGATCCCAAGGCCCGCTACGTATTCCACCCAAAAACGAATGAATGGAAAAAGCAACCAACGGGAACTGACCCGGCATTCAACAATTGCATCCCGCGTTTTGAATTTATCGAAGCCACAAAACATCTCAAAGACGTTTCGGGCTACTCCTCCAAAACCCCCATCGGGCAAATCCTTGGAGGAGTCCTCACCGGCATTCTTGAGGGTGATGAGGAATACAAAAAGTTCAAAGCTTCCTTTGAAGCTGTCTTTCAATCTGAGAAGTCAGGCATTCGCAAAAAACTGGCGGCATTGGCTGATGATGTGAAATGCCATCTTCAACAGCAATTCCCAGACTGCTCGGACGTTCAATTTGAGGTTGGGGAGCCATCGATTGAGGATTTGTTCGAAAACTTCACAACTCGATTAAACGATGGAGTCCCGACTGCCGCAGAAGACAAGGGCGACGGGATGCAACGCGCCCTTATGCTGGCAATAATTAAGGCGCATGCAGATCATCGGCGAAATGATGCTTTAGGAAAGGCTTTCATATTCTTCATCGATGAAGCCGAACTACACCTCCATCCAGGGGCACAACGACACCTTAAAAAAGCCTTATTCGATTTATCGCAAGCCTCCGATCAGGTATTCATCAACACCCACTCATCCGTATTAATGGTAGACGAACATGAGAAGCAAAGCGTTTTTCGTGTGAAGAAATGTAGCGGGAAGACCGAGATAATACCGGTTGCCGGGCAATCCAAGCAGGACGTGATTTTTCAATTGTTGGGGGGCAGCCCTGCTGATTTGCTGTTGCCAGCTAATTTCTTGATTGTAGAAGGCCCAAGCGACAAATTATTTCTTGAGAACCTCATCTCACGCTTTTATCGGGATAAACCATCGATCCAAGTTGTCGCTGCCTATGGCAATGACGAACGGGCACATCAAAGCATGGACGCCATTAATCTAGTTTTCAAACCCCTTGACACTCCCATTTATCGGGACAAACTTACAATTCTTATCGACGAACCTTACGGTGATACTGAAAAGAGGCGCCTAAATAATTTTCGGTCAGAGCATCCGAGGCTGGACAAGAACAAACAGATATATGTGCTTCCTGTTAAGGCATTGGAGGAATATTATCCTGATAGGTGGAAGAACCTAGGCCTCGGGAAGTTGGTTTGGGCCGAAAGAGTTGCTAAGGAAATTACCAAAGATGAATTTGAAAAAAAGATGAGCGTGGTATATAACGCAATAAATCAATGTTGGGATCGTGCGTATATCAACAACCAGGTGAATCCCATTCCTTCCTCGTCTGCCCCACCTTGTTCATGACCAAATCTATCAATGATATTCTCCAGCAATTTCGCGAAGAGGCCCGAAATAATCGGGACCTGGGGGATCGGTTTGAGCGATTAATGGTGGGGTTTTTGAAAAAGGATCCGGTCTATTCGGATTTGTTTTCTGCGGTGTGGTTGTGGGGGGAGTGGCCGGAGCGAGGGAATAAGCCGGATGTTGGGATCGATATTGTGGCCCAGGAGCGGGGGAGTGGGGATGTTTGGGCGATTCAGTGTAAATTTTTTGATCCGGCACACACCCTTCAAAAGGCGGACATCGACTCATTTTTCACGGCGTCGGGGAAGGACCCTTTTAAAAAGCGGCTTATTATTTCTACGACGGATAATTGGAGCAAACACGCCGAGGACGCGTGCAAGAATCAGCAAATACCGGTAAGCCGGTTGCGGGTTCAGGATTTGGACGAGAGCCCGGTGGATTGGGCGGCGGTGCGGCCGGACCGGCCAACGGAAATAAAATTCAAAGACAAAAAACATCTACGACCCCATCAAAAAGAAGCCCATGATAAGGTGATTGCCGGGTTAAAAGCGGCCGACCGTGGGAAACTGATCATGGCCTGCGGGACCGGGAAAACCTTTACCTCACTTCGGATTGCGGAAACGATGGCGCCCGCCGGGGGGTGCGTGCTGTTTTTGGTCCCTTCGATCTCGCTTATTTCGCAGTCCGTGGCGGAATGGGCGGCTGAGGCGGAGGCTAAGTTTAGTTTCTTTGCGGTATGTTCCGACCCCAAGGCGGGGCAATCGGGGGAGGAAGAGGACATTTCCACCCACGACCTTGCGTTCCCGGCGCACACGAATCCGAAACTGTTGGGGCATCAGATCGAAGCCCTGCGGAAAATACGGAAGAAAAACGTCACGGTTATTTTTTCCACCTACCAGTCCATTGCGGTGGTTCAGGAGTCACAAGAGTTTGGGACACCGGTTTTTGATTTGGTGATTTGCGACGAAGCCCATCGAACGACGGGGATAGAACGAACGGAATACGACAAGGCGGGGGCGTCGGCTTTTGTGTTGGTACACAAGCCGGATTTCATTAAGGCGAAAAAGCGGCTGTACATGACGGCGACGCCACGAATTTATGACGACGTCTCAAAAGGGAAAGCCAAAGATGCGGATATTGACCTTTATTCCATGGATGATCCATCGGTATATGGGGAAGAGCTGTATCGGCTCGACTTTTCGGAAGCGGTGCGGCGAGGGTTGTTGTCGGATTACAAGGTGATGGTGTTGGCGGTGGATGAAAAGCATGTGTCGAAGGCGTTCCAGAGCCAGATTGCGGACAGAAATAAAGAATTGAATTTGGATGATGTGATTAAAATTGTCGGCTGTTATAACGGGTTACAGAAGAAGATCCTTCCGGTGGACGGGGATGGGGCGGGGGTGATGGACCAAACGCCGATGCGCCGTGCGGTGGCGTTTAATCGGTCGATTAAGGAGTCGAAAAAGATAACGGAGCTTTTTGAAGGGATTGTGAGGAATTACGTGGGGGAGAGGGCGGCGGGTTCTGAAGAGGCGGAGGAAGGGAAATATTTGAGGTGCGAAGTGGATCACGTGGATGGGACGCACAACGCGTTGATCCGAAACAAGCGGTTGCAATGGCTGAAAGAAGACACGACAAAGAATGGGAATGTTTGCCGGATTTTGAGCAATGCGCGGTGTTTGTCGGAAGGCGTAAACGTTCCGGCGTTGGACGCGGTGATGTTTTTGAACCCCAGGAACTCCGTTGTGGATGTTGTGCAGTCCGTGGGGCGGGTGATGCGTAAGGTGGAAGGGAAGCAATACGGGTACATCATCCTGCCGGTTGGTGTACCGGCGGATGTGAGCCCAGAAGAGGCCTTGGCGAACAATCAAAAATACAAGGTGGTATGGCAGGTGTTGCAAGCGTTGCGGGCGCACGATGACCGCTTTAACGCGATGATCAACCAGATTGACATTAACAAACAGCGGCCGGGGCAAATACAAATCATTGGGGTGGGAGAAAATAAGGAAGGGGAAAAGGGGTCGGGTAGTGCTGTCCAGACTGTTTTTAACTTTCCCCACCTGGAAGAATGGCGGGATGCCATCTTTGCAAAGATTGTGGTGAAGTGCGGGAACCGGCGGTATTGGGAAAGTTGGGCGCAGGATGTGGCCAAAATTGCGGACCGGAACACCACGCGCATTAAGGCCTTGGTGGAAACGGCGAACTCTGTCCACCGGAAAAAGTTTGAAACCTTTTTAAATGGATTGCGGAAAACCCTAAACCCGAGCATTAGTGAAAACGACGCCATCGAAATGTTGTCCCAGCACATCATCACAAAGCCCGTGTTTGACGCGCTTTTTGAGGGATATGAGTTTACGAAACGGAACCCGGTTTCAAAGACCATGCAGAAAATGCTGGACCTTTTAGAGGGGCAAAGCCTAGAGAAAGAAACAGAGAAATTGGAAAAGTTTTACGAAAGTGTGAAAGAACGCGTGCGGGGGATCGACAACGTAGAGGGGAAGCAAAAGATCATCATTGAGCTTTATGACAAGTTTTTCAAAACGGCGTTCCCCCGAATGGCAGAAAGGTTGGGAATTGTTTACACACCGGTGGAAGTGGTCGATTTTATTTTGAAAAGCGCGGACGCGGCGCTCCGCGGAGAATTTGGGGTGGGGTTGTCGGACAAAGATGTTCATGTGCTTGACCCGTTTACCGGGACGGGGACGTTTATAGTTCGGCTTTTGCAAAGTGGGCTTATCAACGAAAAGGATTTGGTGCGGAAATACCGGGAGGAGTTGCACGCCAACGAAATTATTCTGTTGGCTTATTACATCGCGGCCATAAACATTGAAGAAGCCTATCATGGGCGGGCAAAGGCGGAATACGAGCCGTTTGAGGGGATTGTACTGACCGACACGTTCCAGCTGTCGGAAGGGAAGGGGGCGTTTGAAGACCCCAATTTCCAGGTGAACAGCGAACGGGCGGACAAACAAAACCGCCGGGACATTCGCGTCATTGTGGGGAACCCGCCATATTCCGCAGGGCAAACCAGCCAAAACGATAACAACCAGAATCTCAAATATCCAGGGTTGGACCAGCGAATAGCCAATACCTACGCGGCCAACGCGCAATCAGCAAACATTAATAGCTTGTATGACTCATATATTCGAGCAATAAGATGGGCGAGTGATCGAATAAAAGATAAGGGCATAATTTGTTTTGTTAGTAATGCGGGGTTTATTGATACCAAAACAATGAGTGGGTTAAGAAAAACCATACACGACGAATTCAGTCGCATCTACTGCTTCAACCTGCGAGGCAATCAAAGAACATCTGGCGAGCTTTCAAGGAAAGAGGGTGGAAAGATATTTGGTTCTGGAAGCCGCGCGCAAATTGCAATAACGCTCTTTATAAAAAACAAACAGCACAAATCGCCTGGTAAAATCTTTTATCACGACATCGGCGATTATTTATCACGAGAAGAGAAATTGTTAATCATTCAGCAATTTGGGGATATCAGAAATATTGGATGGGCAGAGATTGATCCAGACAAAAACCACGATTGGATAAACAAGCGAGATGAAAAGTTTGAAAAGTTTATTCCATTGGGATCTAAGGTGGACAAAGGAAGCTCAGATGTGGAATCAATATTTGTGTCATATTCACTGGGAACTCAAACAAACCGGGACGCGTGGAATTATAATTACTCACAAAACCGTGTCGCAAAAAACATTTCACATATGATTGACGTGTATAACCAGCAAGTGGAGGTATTGAATAAAAGTCAAAAACATAATCCACGGATAAAGATATTCGACGTAATAACTAACGACTCGAAGAAAATTAAGTGGTCATCCTCATTGTTGGGTGACTGTCAGCGGGGAGTGCACATTAAATTTAATAATTCGGCGGTTCGCCCTGCTGCATACAGGCCATTCACTAAGCAACAAATCTATTCCGCCTCCGACCTCATTCATCGGCCTGGTAAAATGCCGATGTTTTTCCCGGACGCTGAGAAAAGGAATTTCGCGATTTGTGTGACGGGGGTAGGTGCAACAAAAGATTTCTCAGCGCTGATTGTGGACATCATCCCGGATCTTGAAATCATTTCGAAGTCGCAATGTTTCCCACTCTATTTTTACCACACCAAGAGAGAGAAGTCGGGGGAATTGAATTTTGGACAAGAGGAAAAGACGATAAATGTTAGTGACTTCGCCCTGAAGCAATTCCGTTTGAAATACGAGGACAATAAGGTTCAAAAAGAAGATGTGTTTTACTTTGTTTATGGCCTTCTGCACTCCCCGGAGTACAAAAAACGATTTAAAGCCGATTTGGCAAAAACTTTACCACGGATTCCGTTCGCGAAGGACTTTTGGGCTTTCAGCAAAGCGGGACGCAAGTTGGCGGAATTGCATTTGGGGTATGAGAACATAGAGCCATACCCGGTGAAGGTGGCCAACAAAGAATTGGCGCTGGATTCGGCTCGTCTCTACGAGGTTCAAAAAATGCGGTTTGGCAAAAATGCCAGTGGTGAGGACAAAACGGTTATTCAATTCAACAGCCATATCACCATAACCGGCATTCCCTTGGAAGCCTATGAGTATGTGGTCAACGGCAAGTCCGCGATTGAATGGGTGATGGAGCGCTACCAGGTGAGCCAGGACCCGGAGAGCGGGATTGTGAACGACCCCAACGATTGGGCGAGGGAGCACGAGGATCCGCAATATATACTCAACCTTTTGAAACGGGTTGTGACGGTAAGCGTGGAAACGATGAAAATTGTGAAAGCCCTCCCCCCGCTGGATGAGCGAACTTGAGCCATGGCCGGAATTTGGGAGGGGTTTAAAAAGGCGCTCGGAGTTGAGCCTCAGGAAGTAAAGGATTTGGAACAGAAGGCCCTTCGGCGACAAAACCGACCGGTGAAGGCACCGACGAAACCGCGAAGCCCCTCCATTGAAGTAACCCCCGAATACACGGAAATTATGCGGTGGTTGGACGCCAAAGCCCCCTTGGTGTTTGTGACGGGAAAGGCGGGGACTGGCAAATCCACATTTATCCAATACCTACGCGATTGCTTCCCCGCAAATATGGCGGTGGTGGCCCCAACGGGAGTGGCGGCCTTGAATGTGGGGGGAGCGACGATCCATTCCTTTTTTCGGTTGCCGCCGCGGATTGCCACGGATGACGATATCCATTTGGTGAGGGATCGGCGGCTGTATCGAAAACTTAAACTTTTGGTGATTGATGAGATCTCCATGGTGCGGGCCGATGTGGTGGACGCGATGGATCAATTTTTGAAATTGAATCGGGAAGTGCAGGAGCCGTTTGGCGGGGTGCAGGTGGTGATGGTTGGGGATCTGTTTCAGTTGCCGCCGGTGGTGCAGTCCATTGAAAGGGACGTTTTGGCACAAATGGCGTACCAGAGCCCGTATTTTTTCAGCGCGAAGGTTTTGAAGAGTGGATCTATGGTAACGAAAGAATTGACAAAACTTTATCGGCAATCTGAGGAAGAGTTTATCCGCATACTTAACCGTGTCCGGGTAGGGGATGTGGACGAGGAGGCGTTGAACCAAATCAATGGCTTGAGTGAAAACGGGGAAACGCGGGAGGGCGTGATTACTCTGTGTGCGACAAACCGGGTGGCGGACGCCATTAACGACGAGGAATTGAAAGGGATTGAGTCGGAAGAAAAAACGTTTATGGGCAGCGTGACGGGAAAATTTGCGGTGGAAGAAACGAAACTCCCCTCCCCAATGAATTTGACGCTGAAAGTGGGCGCGCAGGTGATGTTTACGAAAAACGATGAAACCAAACGCTGGGTGAATGGAACGGTGGGAAAAGTGGTCGAATTAAAAGACGAATCGGCCACCGTTGAGATTTTGGACGGAACAGGCCGGGCTTACGAAGTGGGGCCGGTGGAATGGGAAACGTTTAAATACGAGCTCAAAGATGAGGCGATCAAGCCCGTTTCCATGGGGAAGTACACGCAACTGCCCCTGATGTTGGCGTGGGCGGTGACGATTCACAAAAGCCAGGGGAAGACGCTCGACAAGGTCCGGATCGACTTGGGATCGGGCGCCTTCGATTATGGGCAGGTGTATGTGGCGTTGAGCCGATGCAAGGCGATGAGTGGAATTTCATTGGCAAAGCCAATGAATAAATCCGACATTCGATGCGATCCTGTGATAAAAAGGTTTTATGAGGCATTGAATGAAAGAGGAAAGCCGAGTTTGTCACTGTAAAAAACCGGTTATTCGCCTAAACTTTTCCCCCTAAAAGCCGTGTTCGGTAACTTCACATGCACTCACACCTGTCCGGGGAAAAATAAGGGAATCCCCCGTTCGTGGTAAAATGATTGTGCGAACAATCCATTTTATCGACGGAGGATTCCCTTGGCCCATTATAACACGATTTTAAACCAGCTGTTGCTTCATATTCCCCGACATCAATTCGACCGACTGGTCAAAGCCCACCAAGCGGACCGATATTCGAAAACATTCACCACGTGGAACCAGCTGACGGTGATGCTGTATGCCCAAGCGAGCGGGAAAGACAGCCTGCGCGACATCGAGCAGGGACTTGAAACCCAAGAGAGTAAAACCTATCACGTGGGATTGGCGGGTCCTGTGAGGCGGACGACGCTGGCGGACGCGAACGGGCGGCGAAAGTGGGAGATTTTTCGGGGAGTGTTTGGGGAACTGTTGATGCGGTGCCGGTCAGTGACGCCGAAGCACAAGTTCCGGTTTAAAAATCCGCTGTATAGCCTTGACTCGACGGTGATCAGCCTGTGCCTGAGCGTTTTCCCCTGGGCTCGTTATCGAACGGGGAAGGGGGGCCTGAAACTCCATTATCAGCTGGATTACGCGGGGCATATCCCGAGCTTAATGGTGATCACGGAGGGGCGGGAGAACGATGTGTCTGTGGCGAAGAAAGATATTCCCATTAAACCGGACAGCATCTATTGTTTCGATCGAGCCTATGTGGACTTCGGATATTTTCGACGGTTACATGAGATGGGATGTACGTTCGTGACGCGGGTGAAAAAGAACCTGACCTACCGGGTAACCGGACAGCAGGAATGCTTGAAAAACCGCGGTGTTTTGATGGACGCGACGATTGAGCGAGCCAGTGGGGATTTCGCGGGGAAGGATTGCCCGTTAAGGCTGATCCGGTATTACGATCAGGAGAACGATCGGGTGTTGGAGTTTCTGACCAACAACACGACCTTTGCGGCCACGACGATCGCTGCGATCTATAAGGCGCGGTGGCAGATCGAGGCGTTTTTCAAGTGGATCAAGCAGAACCTAAAGATCAAGTCGTTCCTTGGCACGACGGAAAACGCGGTTCTAAGCCAAATATGGGTGGCGATGATCTATTACTTACTGCTGGCGTATATCAAATACCAAACCAAATACGGCCGTTCTCTGTTCTATTTGCATCGGATGATTAAGGAGACCCTATTGGACCGGGTCTCCCTGATGGATCTACTTAATTTAAATGAGCCCAGGCTTAAGCGGTTGAAGCAACTTGACCCCCAACTTCATTTTTCGTTTATCGCCACCTAATTTTCAAACTTTCCCCGGACAGCTGTGCGGGGCGCCAAGTTTACAAAATTGTTACATGATCTTAAGGCGATCTTCTGGGAGGGCGTGTTATAATCGGACCGTGAAACTTCCCGCGCTCAATGTCAAGAAAATAACGGGTTTTGTGCTTTCTGGAGCCCTGCTGGCCACCCAGAGCCTGTTTGCCTATCAGCCTGAAAAGAATTTTTGGTCCGAACGACGGCGGGTCACCCAGCGTGAGTCGACTACACTTCTGGCTTCCCTTCCTCAATCAGTGCAGGGCCCGACGTCTTTGGCCGCCCAGTTTCCCTCGCCTGAAATCCATCGGTCTTCGCTCACCCCCTCGGTTTTTCGATCAGTTCCCAACACGTTTTTAACGGGTCACGCTGACCTTTTGGACGCACTCTCTTCCGCCCACGGAAGCGTGCGCAAGGTTTCCCTCGGGAAGAACGCCGGTCCCTGGGGACCGGTGGTGATCCACATTCAAGACGTTCATATGAACGACGAAGCCCAGAAGAATATCCGGGAGACTGTGGCGGATTTATTGAAGTCCGGAAAGGTGGGTATGGTGGCCCTGGAGGGATCCACCGAGGACATCGCCCTCCAACCCTTCGTGGATTTCCCAAACAGGAAAGCCGTTGAATTGACGGCGGACTATTTGTTGAGGGAAAACAAGATTTCCGGCCCCATCCACGCGGCCATGACGGCTCAGGGGAAACTCCCCCGAATTCTGGGCATCGATGACCCTGTCCATTACGCCGCGAACGTCCAAGCTTACAAAGATTCCGCCCCGGAATTAAAAAAAACTCGTTTGGCGATAAATAAGCGGAGGGGGGAACTAGAAGAACAAAAGAAAGCCGTGTTCTCTCCCACTCTGTTGGCCCTCGATCAAACAGTGAATGGATACCGAAACGACAAAGTTTCCCTGGGCGACTATGTCGAGGTTTTGGTTTCTGGAGCGCGGGCGTCTCGCCCGCCATCTGCGGGCGAGACGCCCGCGCTCCCAATGTCACCGAGAAGGCCAAAACTCAAAACCAAAGACGTTGGAATTGTCGAGACCTTTCTCCACGCCCTAAAAACCGAACGCACGCTTGACTTTAAACAGGTCGAAGCCGAAAGATCAATGTTAATCGAAAAACTAACCCGAACCCTGAACACCCAAGAAATCAAGGAACTAATGGCCAAAAGCCTGGCCTACCGAACAGGGGAACTCCGATATGGCGACTTCTACTCTCATTTAAAAGAAACATGCCGAAAAAAAGAGATCCGCCTGTCGGATTACCCCGCCATGGACGAATACGTTCAGTATGTCTTGCTTTGTGGCGGGATCGACGCGGAACAGTTACTAAACGAAATCTCGGCTTTGGAAAAATCCGCTTATGACGCCCTGGCCAACACCCTGAAAGAGAAAGCGCTGGTCGCCCAATCCCGGCAAGACTGGCTTACCTCAAAGCTGGTAGATTTCGGTTTAACACCGCTGGAGTGGAAAGAATATGAAAGCCTTTTAACAAATAAAGATCCTTCGCTCGCCTCTTTTGAAGCCTTTTACCATGAAGCCGAAGCGCGAGACACGGCCATGGCCAAAAACCTTTTGGCGGGGATGGATCTTCAATCTAAATTTGATTCACATTCCGTTGCGCTTTTGGTCACTGGTGGATTCCACGCCGAAGGCATTGGAAAAAAGTTGACAGATCGAGGCGCGACCGTTATTTCCTACGTTCCCAAAATCGATAAGGTCGACACCGCCCAGGGCTCAGCGTATCTAAGCGTATTCACCCAAGAGAAAACCCCGCTGGATAAACTGTTCCAAGGGGAAAAACTCTTTCTCGCTTCTTCTCCCTTTGCGACACATTTCCGCAGCACTCTTGCCCCAGCGCTCGTGGCCTTGATGGGGGTTTTCCTCTTGGGACAAATGGGTAGGGTCGATGTCGATGCGATTTACTCCACACTGGGCGGTGTTGGGAGCCTGTCGGTCTTGAAAGTAGTTCAAGATACAATTCGAGCGAAAATAAAATTCAAGGGAATGGTATTTGAGTTTACCGTTAAAAAGGGAAGTCCTGGCATTCAGAGCGTTACCGAATCGATAGGAATAGAATACGGTCGTTGGTCAGCCATCACCCGCTTCCTTGAACGTCAATTTACAAGGGCCGAACGAATCAATCCACGCCAAATATTTAAGGAATTGTTCTTTCTTGGGCCCGCCCTCACACAAATTCTGCTGGGGTGGATAAACGATCCTACGATGGGGCCCCTGTCTCTTTTCCTATCGTCCCTCACTCCTTTGGCAATAACCCTTCCTGTTTTTCTGCTTTACCATGGGAATCTGTTTATCAATTTGCTGAAGGAGACCCCAAAGGAACAATCCAAATGGCGGGTCGCGGCGGTGTATTTCTTTTATGTAGCGATTGGGTTTGTGTTGTTCGGGTTCGCATCAACGGCAATGTTTTCGTTTGCGCTTGGATTCATATCAAACAGTCCAATGTGGAATACCGTTCTCATGATCATTGTTTCTCTGTTGGGTTCATTGGGTCTCGCCTACAATACCCATCGGGGTGGAAACTTGATGTTCCCTGTTCCGGCTATGGCCACTCAAAAAGAAATCATCTCAAGTTTAAATGACGTATTCGATTATTTCGAGAACGACTCTCAATGTGATTACGATGTGATGTGGGATACAACGAACCGACTTATACAATCGGGATTTGAAAGAGGAGTCCCAGCTGAAGAAATTAGTGGTTCTATTCGCACCTTGGCAAACAAAGCAAATGGCGAATACAGGGTTTTTGTAAATCTTCTTCGGCTAAATGTGAAAGATCCATTTCTCTTGTGGTCACAGAATAAATCTCCTGCCGCTCCCATTGCGAAGGGTGATTTTACTGAAGATAATACGAAAACCCAGCCTGTGGCATCCTCCCAACAAGCAACGGACACTGTTCCGGTTCCCAAAGTGCCTGATCATGTGGTGAGTTTAAATACGATTATTTCTGAGTGTCAAATTGATTCAAATAAGTATGTTCGGAGTCGGGATCCTCGGAAAATGAAAGTGATCGAGGCCATTGATGGGGACAAAACACGCGACGTAGGGCATGTGCGATTGGAATCTGGCCAAAAAATTAAATTATTCCGGATTTCTTCAGGTGGTCCCACCCTTGATGCATGGGGTATGGCTCCTGAAGACAGGGAACCATTTAAAGCTTGTTTTTTATTATTTCCCCCGCCAAATTCAAATGAAAGTGCCTTTCATCATGAAGATTTTGAACGCGCCTATCGCGACGGATTTCTAATTCGGGGAAATCACCATATCACGGCCAAAGAAGCTTTTTTTATGATTGGATTATTTTTGAAGAAAACCAAACAGGAGATTAAAAACAGTCTCACCGAGTCCGGGGTGCTTGATCGATCGCACATCATTTCTATTGGTGATTTCTCACTCGAGGTATTCCCGAGGGTGAAATGGGACTATACCATTGGTCAATACCATCGCGTTGACTCGACTTTAATCGGGCACATTTTGGAGGAGATACTTGTCGACATTCCATCTCTTTCGGCAGAAGAGACCGATCTGAACAAAGGTGTTTCAGAAGACTTGTTATTGCAAATTCCTCTCGCCCACAGGATGCCCGATATGAATTCCCCTCGACAAATTACTGTGGGGGATGAAAAATTGTATCTGCGGTTAGGAGCCCAAGGTTTGGTATGGGCCATTAAAAAGAAGCCAATTGCGGAGCGAGCAGAAAAAGTTGGTGGAAGAGAAACTAAGAAAAAAACCTGGAAATTTCATTATTCTATTGCCACCGCATTGGAGAAGATGGGAATTCTGACAGACGCTGACTTAGCCCGCCAAGTCCTTTCTGATTGGAAAGGTCTAAAATCTAAATTGCAGAGGATTGGTGTTTGGAAGACCGGAGTCGTTAAAGAATGGGTTGAGGCGTATGATTACAAACATTATTGGGTAAAAAGGGGAAATGGTATTAGGTCCATACAAATACCTGATCTCCCATTATCTTTGCCTGCGAAAGCCTTGCTTAAAGGGGTTTTTAAAACCGGGGACTCAACAACTCTAGGAGATATTCTTCATTGTGGTAATTTACCGCAATTGCTTGGATTGAATCAAGGTAAAGTTTTCGATTCGCTGAACGCGACCAAAGAAATCTTCGGTTTCCTTAAACACGTGAGGGAGTTTGAACAAAATACCTATTCCAGCGACCCTCTGTTTTCGGAGATAAATGATGCGATCGATCTGTTTTTAAAAACCCAAGCGAATCCAAATAATTATGAAAACCTATTGATTTCCGTGCGAAGTCTTTTATCAAAAGAATCACGAGCCCCGAAATTAGCGGAATCCTATGTGAATCTTTTTATAAAGAAGGAGGCGGATTTTGAAGATGGAGAGACAAATGATGGAGAAATAAAAAATCTTGCCACCCCAGGTAATCCTCTTAGCAAGTTCGTTCCAATGCCGATAACCGGGTTAGGAAAAAAGGTTCGAACATTTGACTTCGCGTCACCCGTGATGACCAAATTGTTCTTAATGAATATTCACGCCAATAGCGATTTGTTTGATTGGTCCCCCAGGCGGGATGCTTTGAAGGATGCATTAAGCCGACATCCTGGGGTGACGGAAGAAATGATCCAAACCGTAGAGGATTGGTTTGAAAAAGGAGGGCCTGATCGAGTTTGGGTTTCCCCCAAACACCATTTGTGGGATACGCCGATAAGTGAGCTCCCACTCTCAAAAGAAAGCCTAAAGGTTTTATTCCGTGTCCGTGGAATGACTAATGCCTCAACATTGCAGGATCTTAAGGACTTAGGAAGTCCATTGCACGGATACCTAAAGGGCGCGTTGAATCAAGAATTTGTTACCGTTGATGTTCATACGGAAATTGAGGAATTTTATCGCGTCATTTTTCACCTCTATGGAAACTTGGGTATCCGTCAAGCTGTTGAAGGTTACATAGTGGGTGATCAGAGTGTTAAAGATGATGATAAATTACGTAAAAAGGTCATCGAATTTGTGACGAATAGTCGGAGCAATCGCCGAGCTGAGGATGGGGACGATCGGTGGATTCGATTGTTTCGTAGAGAAATATTGGAAGAAAATGCCCGCTTTAATCTTTCGCGACAAAGGGATAGTTACCCTAATCTTGTGGTTCGCGAGGGTATATTGGAAAGATTAAGAGAATCTGATTGGAACATCGAAAAAGTGGCGGATGAATTTGGGATAACAGTTAGTGAGTTTCTTGAAAGCGTCAAGTCAAATGATCCTGATCCTTCCGTATCGGATGTCATTGGCTTCTTAAAGGCGCATTCTGGCGATGTCCCTGGCATGGTGAGACTGTTCTTCCGGGCGAATCAGGAATTTGATTTTTTTGATGTTCTTAAAGGTTTGATAATAAATGCGCCCATTCTTCGTGACTGTGTTGTCTCACGACTAAAAACATCTGGGACGGTTGCCCAGGCCGCGACCGACTGGGGAGTCGAAATTTCATGGATGCGTCGTCTCGTGGAAGTTGTTGGGGTTGAGTCATTTCCCGCTTTTGCTGATATGCAGGAGTATTTGGCCATGCATGACGGGAATGTGGCGGAAGCGCAACGGTTCTTTTTTGGCGGAGATAATAGAGCGGAAGCTTACTTTTTTCGATATATTGAAAAACGGGATGATTTTAAAATCGGCCTTCGGGATTTTGTCCTTAATAAGTTAAGGACTTCCGGCACAAAGCAGAGAATGGCCACTGATTGGAAGGTCGGAACTCAGTGGGTGCGAAGCATGATGGCGCTCACTGGGATAGAAAAGTTTCCCACGGGAGAGGATTATCGTCGTTATTTAGAAGCGAATGATTGGAATTTAGAAGCGTGTAAGAAATTCCATATGCCAAGCGAATCTTTTAAAGAATTTGTCGATAAACTAATCGCCGATCAAGGAGTTCCTCAATTCTTAAATGAGAAAATTCGGGAGTTGTCCGGGGCCTCTTCCAGCCGGAATGCTCTGGCGGAACGATTGGGGATTGGGGTCCCGTCTCTGAGTTACCTTTTAAGTCGATTGGATTTGACAGAGTTAATTACGAATTCGGTCAAAAAGTCCCCCGCTCAGGATCTGTTTGAAGAATTCAAAGATGCCGTGGAAGTCTGTGGGAACGATACCCAAAGTCTTTTGGATCTTTTGTTGGTGTTGAATGGGGAAGCGATCCCTTTGGCGCAAGTGAAGAAGTATGTTCGAGATTTTACAGAACTTCATTTGGGCGATGTGGCTCGGCGGGGGCCAGGGGGACTGGGAAATCGGGATCAGCGGATGTTGGAGTTTTTCTTTAAGAAAGCCAGTCTCATAAACAAAAAAAGCGTCGAAGAACGGGGCATGCTGGTTTCTGTTTTCCTTAAAGTTTTATTTATTGAGCTGTCGGATGAGAAAAAAGGATCCCTATTGATGGCGCAGTTGGAAGAGGCGCGCTCGAAAGGGGTGTTTTTTGAAGAGCTTTATCTGGCCGCCCGTGACCTTACGGACCGAGCCCTTCAATATCGCGCTCCGCATCTTTTAACTCACCTTTTGCCTCACCAAAGGGTGGGGGCTTTTTTCCTTAGCCATCACGCCCGGGCATATCTGGGTGATGGCACAGGACTTGGAAAAACCATTGAAGCCCTGGCAGCCATGGACCCCCAATGGAAAGTGTTCGTTGCCGCACCCGCCTCGCTCTTGGATTCGTGGCAGAAAGAAATTTTCAAACACTTTACGCGGGAAGCGTTGAAAGGAATTAAAATTGTGGTTCTTTCCGGGGATCAGGCGAAACGACAACGGCTCATTGACTCTGTGAGGGACGAAAAAGGCGTCATTGTGATTGGAAGCATTCAAAGCTTGAGAGGGAAAACTGTTGAGGATTTGTCTGGTTTATCCCATGGGCTGGACCTCTTTGTCGTTGATGAGTCTCAAATGGGCGCTAATTATCGGGGAGAAGGGGATCAGCGGAACGCTCAACAGGCGGAAGCCTTGCAGAAGATTGAGAGCTCTCGAAAGTGGTATCTCTCCGCCACGGCTTATGGATCCAACCATCAACAATTGTTCGCCATGTTGCACGCGCTTTCCCGTGGCACCCCCGAGGAAGACAAATACAGGGATTATAATGAGTTTTGTCGAATACATCCGAGAAATGATCCCCTCGGCTATCGCTTGCTTCGGGCCGCCATGCGGCGTGTGAGCTTGAGTCGAGAACCGGACGATGTCATGAGGCGGTTCGATCCTCCGGCTGTTCACCCGTTAGCAGAACAGGGGGCACGGTTGCCCCATCTTCGCGAGGTGCCCTACACGAGCATGGGGGGATACTTTCTCAACGAAGAACAGATTGATCTATTGCTTCGGTTGGTAAAAGATTTTGGGCGATTTGCGGCTTGGTATAATGAACGTGTTCCAGAGGAACAGCGTTTAACGGAAGAACAAATTAATCCTTTTACGAAGTTGCGGTTTGCCTTTGATTTGATGATCAACCCGAGGCGTGTGGGGGGGGGAAGCGATTCCCCCATGTGGGCTGAGTTGGATCGTGTTGTTAAATCCTATGCTTCGTCCGGAAAAAAGGGGATATTGTTTACCCTCAATAAGTCCGTGTTGGAAGCAGCTTTAAATCGCTACGGGCGCTATGGTGTTGCGCGCATTGATGGCTCGATCACGGGGTATGCGCACGATCAGAATGGAATCGTGGTGAAAGGGTATTTTGACCAATCTGGAGAATTGGTGGTCGACGCCCTTGACCCCCGTGCCCGAGCTGTGGACGCCAAGACCTATCAACGGCACCTTTTTCAAACGGATCCCAAGGTTCGAATCATTGTGGTGAATATGAAGGCCGGTGGCGTCGGCCTTGATTTGACGGCGGCCGAATATGCGGTCCAAGTTCAATTGCCCGATACCTACACGCTGGACCGGCAATTAGACGGGCGAATGGTGCGTGTGGATTTAAGGCGACCCCACGAAGCCGTTGATAAAATTCGAATGGTGGCCCGTTTCCCGGAAGGATGGGCGGAACGGTATCGAGGAACGGAATACGAGCCCTTGGCGGCGGAACTTTCCGCTTCGGGCACTCCACTTGAAATTCAATTGGAACGGAATGAGGCGGGGGAACGGGTGTTTCGTTTGGTGATGACGGATTTGGCAACACCCGAAGAGCAAGACACATTGATGGGAAAATCGCTGATGTCCTTCTTTCCAGGATTTCAACAAGACAAAAGCATGGAGCGGTATTATTCGTCGCTCCGCTCTCCGGCCGTTCGTAAAACCCTTGAGCTTTTTCTTCCTTTGTATGAAAGGGCACAATCCCAAGATCAGATGGGCCAAGTGTTGGAACTGGCTGAACTCTATTTCAAAACGGGGCAAATTAAGGGCCTAGAAGACCTTCTCCGCACATTGGGTTCAACAGAAGAATCGAATGTCGGTTTTCTTTCGGCTCTTCAACGGATTCCGAACAAATTTGCGCGCGCTCGCTGGATGGAACGGATTACCTATTTTCTGGGGATTCTCTACACGGTAGGCAAAGGGGAATCCATCGCGACTGAAATGGAAGATTTTTCCTTCTTATTTGAAGAGGCTCCTTATGTCGTTTTTCCTCTCTACTGTGTTTTGGGACATGCGAATGCCACAACCGAAAGGGAAATATTGGCGTCTTTTCTCTCCGGGATGGATCGAGACATGGAACCAAAACAAAAAGGACTCTTTTATCAGTCCCTGTGCCTCTGGCTCCTCCATGTTAATGGTCCCGATGCGCAAACGACATTCTTTTCTCTATTAAGGAAATATCTAAATTTATTTGTTGGGCCGGGATTGGATGTCCCACACAGAATGGATCGATTTGAAAAAATGCTCCGTCTATTGGATTTTCCCGAAACGAAAGAAGTTTTGTTATCAGAGGAGGTTCGCGCGGACGCTGATTCTTTTGATGGCGGTTTGGTTCGGGCGACAGAGAGGGCCGCGCAACGGATTTTCAATCTCTCTCAGAGTGAATCAGTCACCCTTTGCCGATCCTTCCCAGCCGTTTTGACGGCGCTTCAAATGGCAAAAAGTTTAAATGGAAACCCAAAATACGCGAAAGAGGCACTGCAACTTCAAGAGGTCCTATCCCAAGTGGCAAAGGGGCGTTTCTCCCAGTGGCGGAACCGGCAAGAGGGGGAGCGCCTAAACGGGGGGAATGTGGAGTTTCTAAAAGCTAACGAAGAATTTTGGGAAATTTTTACCAAAGAAGAACGCGTCTCCATTAATGGATTTGAAATTGGTGTTGCGGAGCATCAAGCGCATTTGAATAAAGTTGTTGGTCAAATTCAGGAGTTAATGACACAAGATGATTATGCCGCCATTGCTGAAACTGTAGGCGATTGGGCTCCGAAAGAATTTTTGTCCCTGAGCACTGTTGATAATCCGGGGAAGGCATTGTCTCCTGGGCGGGCCGAATTGGCCGCTGTTTTGGGCCAAGTTCGTTTGGGAAGACATTTGAATGCATTCGACCGCTCAGTCCTGGCCCGTGCAGGTGTTGATTCTCACGGCAGTTCAGAGGAATTGACTGATAAAATCCAAGAACGTTTACGCGCCTATTCGTCGTTGGAGGATTGGTTGTTTCTGTCCCATTGGTTGTCCCGTCTGACGGCATCGCCTCCCTCTCCCGCGCAATTGCGGAATCTTCGTCTGATTGTTTCCAAAATTATTGGGCGCGCGACGACCCAGGGCGCCTCCAAGGTCGCGGAACATCTTGAATTGTTTTTGGGTACGTTGAATCAATTAAATGAGCGTTCTCGTTATGAACGCCTGTCCATCGAATTCACGACAAACCCCGCTCTTCTTCTTCAACGAGGCATGCTTCAACCCCGCTTGGTGGATTGTTTCAATGCCTATGCCAATCCAGAACAGTTTTCAACGTTGGTGGATGATTTGGGTTCGCGAAATAAAATATTAGCCATTGTGCGGGACCAGAACGGTCACATTCTGGCAAGAAGTGTGGTTAAAGTGAAACGGATGGAGGACGGCACTCCCGTGCTATTCCCAGAACGTCCGCTTTATCTGGGCAACCATGATTTTGAAAACGAAATATTGGAGGCTTTGCGAAAGTCCAAAGCCAAGCCATTGGCGAAGTTTAAAACCCTATTGGCAAAAGAAGCGTCTTCGTTGAAAGGTGGGCAAAAAATATTTGATACCGGCGGTTACGGAGAGCGGGAATATTTTGAGCCTTTGTTCGGTGTTCGTTCCCGCGACAAGGGAGCCATATATCATTTCGGGGAAACAATGCCCAGCGATGCCGTCCGCGTTCCTTTTTTGGGAGGCATTGGATACCAAGGACAGTCGGTTGAATTGTTTTTGGAATTATTAAAAGAACAGGGAATTACCTTGGTCATTGATGTTCGTGAAAATGCCTATAGTCAAAGGCCTGATTTCTCAAGCTCATTGAGAGAACGATTAGGGAATGCGGGGATTGGATACGAACATCAAAAATCTCTTGGCGCGCCGAAAAGTATTCGCCAGCTGCATCGTCACGGTGAAAATGACGAAGAATTTATGCGCCAGTATGCAGGATATCTTGACGCCCATCGTCACGTCGTCGACGAATTGGTGCGTCGGATCGAAGGTCAACGGGTGGCTCTTCTCTGTTACGAACAAGACCCCAGTCAGTGTCACCGGACGGCGATCATCGCGGCGCTCCGTGGGCGAATCTCTACTGACGAGGACATAAAAGATCTTCGTCCCCCATCTTCGACGCAAATGGATTTGTTTGGCAATCACCATGAGGGAAAAGCCGCGAGCACGTGGGGGCTCAAAATAGCTGAGTGGCTCGGGGCCAAGGTGGGGGGGGCGGTTGGCCGGGAACGGTTTGGGGCAGCCTATCGACAGTTTGCGGCTTTCATTGAGTGGAGCGTTGGCGCGAAAGTTGCTTCTTGGGGTTTAGTGGGGACCCTTGTTTTTTCGGGGGCCCCATGGGGGTGGGTTCTGGCTCCGGTTTTGGGGGTGATTTATGGGGTTTTGTTTTTTGGGTCCCACTTCATTTCTAAATCCATGGCGCCGGTCACACGGGTTAACGTTGGGGTGGTGGAGGCTATGACGATGGGCCTGATTTATGGGGTTCTCATTGGGGTGACACCTTTTCTGTTGGGGGCGGTTCCCCTGTGGGGTGTTCCGGATTTCGGAGTACAGGCGGCGGGAGTCCTCTGGGGATTGGCGGGGGGCTTACATTCGATATTTGATTCAGAAAAACCGAGAGAGGCGGGGGAGAGGGTGGCTTGGACGTTGGTGGGGCGGATGTCCCGTGTTCAAGGAGTTTTTGAGGTATTGATGCCGGGAACGGAAATAGATCACACGGAACAGGTGGTGGGGAAAGGGAGCCTTTCTGTTGACCCCATGACGGAAATACTATCGCGGCTGAAGACGGATACGGAATTCCGCGCGGGATTTTTAGGGGTTGTTCAATCGGCGGTCGACCAACAAAAACTTTCAGGAACTCCATTGATACTGCTCTCCTCACTGGCCAAGGCTGCCACAGGGCAACCCGTCAATTACGTCCACGTGATGGGAAGCAGTGCCTCTGTTGAGCTAAATTCCATTGAAATGCTGCTGGAGCGTTCCGGAGTGTCGGAGGATGCGGGGGTGTCCGTGGGGCTCGTGGTCCCTGCGGGGCAGTCTCGGGAGATTCAGGCCCGACTCTCTGTTCTCGCGGCGAAGGGCGTTCAACTTTTTCCTGTGAATCTGAGCCGTTCGGGATGGTCGGCTGACGTTCTGGACACTCTTGACCACGACATGTCGGCATGGCTGAGCAAGACTTCCGCTACGGTGGCGACGGTGGGGGCTGGCGTATCGATCCATCGAAGGGATATCGCTTCTCTTGATGAGAACTCGAAACTTCGGATGGCTTTGGAAAGTGCTGTCACACTTGGGGACGTTGTTCAAACATTTCTCCATTATCTGCGCGTTCTCGCTTCCAACGCGTAGAGAGATCTCTAAAACAGCCGCTTTTCGAGGTCTATCATTTCAAAAAGTGATAATGTGCACAGGAAGTTATTTACCCGGAGCTTTAACAGAGTGTTTTGAGCTCGCTGGTCAGGCCCGGGAGCGAGCGATCGAGAGATTAATCTCGCTCATTGCCCTTCAACGAAACCCTATGGCCTCGCGTGGTGATCACTCCCTCATCTGAAGCCATTAAAAGTTGCCTTCATGAAAATAAATGATAAAGACATCGAGCGGTATTCCCGCCAGCTGATTCTCCCGGAAGTGGGGGGGGAAGGGCAGAAACGGCTAAAAGGTGCGCGAGTTCTTTTGGTCGGCGCCGGGGGGCTGGGGTCGCCGGCGGCTCTCTATTTGGCGGCGGCGGGGGTCGGGACGTTGGTTCTTGTTGATAACGATGATGTGGATTTGACTAACCTGCACCGCCAGATTCTGCACTTCACACCGGATGTGGGGACACCCAAAGTCCATTCGGCCCGGGACAAGATTTTGGCCCTAAATCCCAGACTTCGGGTTCGGGTTAAGAAAACCAGGCTCACCTTGGCCAATGCTCCCGGGTTGTTCGTTGGCTCTGATCTGGTCTTGGATGGGTCGGACAATTTTGAAACCCGCTACGCGGTGAACACGGCCTGTGTGTCTGAGGGGATTCCCCTGGTGTGGGGCGCCGTGCTTCGCTGGGAGGGGCAGGTGATGACGGTTTTTCCAGGCCAAACGGCCTGTTACGAATGTCTGTTTCCTGAGCCCCCGGACCCGGCCCTGGCCCAAACCTGTTCCAACGCGGGGATTATGGGCTCTGTGGTGGGAACCATCGGGTCGCTGATGGCCACGGAAGGGTTAAAAGTTTTGTTGGGATTAAAGAAAACTGGAACAGGTCGACTTTGGACGATGGACCTGTTGAACATGAAATTTCGTGAGCGGATGGTGCCTGTTCGGAGCGATTGTCGTGTTTGCGGAGGGAAACCTGCTAAAAAGATTCGGGTTTCGGCGGGGGCGTGAAAAATTCAATTCATTCAACATTCCCCCTAAGTTGACAAGGGGTGCATAAATTCGTTTAATCCGGTTTCTTTCTAAACTTGACTGGGGGTACTTATGGCTGAAAGCTTCGTGGTGGTGAGCAAAGTAAAAAAAGCGGTGAAAGAGAAAGGGCTCCGGACGGGTGGGGATTACATCGACGCCCTCTCCAAAAAAGTCGAAGACATTTTGAACGCTTCCGTGGCGAAAGTTACGGCTGAAGGGAAGAAAAAAACCTTGGGTGTGGAAGATCTCCAATAAGAACCGTCAGGTATTTAGAAGTCGTTGGGGCCCCTTTTTGGGGGCGGTTGTGAGAGCCGGCCGATAAATCCGACTCCTTTGCAAAAGAGCATGGATCCTGTTCCACCTCCAGCCATCGGGCGGATGTTTTCATCGTTGGCTGGTCGGTATCGGGCTTTCAACCGTTGGTCCAGTCTGGGGTTGGATACCCGATGGCGCCGATGTCTTTTGAAGGAAGTTTCAGGTGCTCAGCGGGTTTTGGATTTAGGGACCGGAACGGGGGACTTGGCTTGGGGAATTCAGGCCAGTTCCTCGGCCGGAACGGTGGTGGCGGGGATCGATTTAAGCCTTGATATGTTGAGGCAGGCCCGTCACTACGGGGAAGGGGGTTTGCCCCTCTGGTCCCAGGGCAGTGCGGCGGGGATTCCTTTTAAAACCGGATGTTTTGATGCCGTGGTTTCCGCTTTTGTCCTTCGTAATTTATGGGTGGGGGGTGTGCTCCCTGAGTCCTTGCGTGAGTGCGCGCGGGTGCTTGAATCGGGAGGGCGTCTCGTGTTCTTGGACCTCACCCGCCCGGGTAACTTTTGGTTGAGGTGGGGACATTGTCTTTACAACCGGACGATGGTGCCCTTATGGGGAAGAGTGTTTTTTGGGAAGGAATGGCCTGGATCCTATTTGGCGAACTCCATTCAAGCTCTTCCCAGTCCCCAGGATTTGCGGCAGTTGTTTGAGGAAAGTGGGTTCTCGCATTTTGAGCATCGGCCCCTATCGGGGGGCGTGGTGTCACTCTTTATAGGAAAAAAATAATGGCCTTCGATTACTTCCACATTTTAATTTTCGCACTAATAGCGGCGGTCTTTTTCCCGATGTTGTTGGCCGTGGCGTCGTTGGTTCGAGAACGGGGTGTTAAAAAAGACCTTTCTCCTTACGAGTGCGGAATGGACCCGGTGGGGTCGGCCTGGGTGTCTCCCAACATCCGGTTCTATGTTTTTGCATTGATTTTCGTTATCTTTGATGTGGAGGCCCTCTTTGTGTTCCCCTGGGCGGTGCAATTTCATGCGTTGGGGGTTGAAGTCTTTGTTGCGGTCATGGTGTTTGTTGGGCTGCTTTTCTTCGGTCTGATTTATGCCTGGCGCCAGGGGGCCCTGAAGTGGGAATAATCCAAGAGAAGGTTTTGCCCTCTACCCTTTACAAAGTCCCGGGATTGGGTGAAATCAGCATGACGACCGTGGACTTTTTCATTGATTGGGCGCGTAAATCCAGCATATGGCCCCTGACCTTTGGGTTGGCCTGTTGCGCCATTGAAATGATGGCGGCCTATGCCACCCGTTTTGACGTGAACCGGTTTGGCGTTATTCCCCGTCCTTCCCCTCGGCAAGCCGACCTCATGATTATCGCCGGGACTGTGACCAAAAAGATGGCCCCGGCCATTGAAAAACTTTACAACCAAATGCCGGAACCCCGTTTCGTTATTTCCATGGGAGCCTGTGCGAACTGTGGGGGCCCCTATTACGATTCTTATTCGGTGGTGAAAGGGGTGGATCGGGTGATCCCCGTGGACGTCTACATCCCTGGGTGTCCGCCTCGTCCGGAAGCCCTGTTGAACGCCATCCTGGCTCTCCAACAGAAAATCGATAACATGTATCACGCGGGACTCAAAGTGAAGGTCGGGTGATGGATAAGACGGCGCTCCTGGAACAGGTTCGAGGCCGGTTTCCAACGGTGACAGAGGTTGTGTCCCTGGATCCTAAATTCGTTCAGGGGAACGAGGAGTTGCAGGTAAAAATCGAAGCGGCGCAGATGGCGGATTTTGCGGCGTTTTTGAAAGAGACGTTGAAATTCGATTTTTTGAATTTTTCCACCGCCGTTGATTACGTGAAAGAGAATCTATTTGAAGTGGTCTATCATTTCATGCGATCCAACGAACCCGTGACCCAGATTTTCGTGAAGGCCGATTTGCCCCGGGAAGGAACTCCCACCCTTCCCTCCCTGGCCCCTTTGTACGCATCGGCCGACTGGCAAGAACGGGAAACCTTTGACCTCTTCGGGATTCACTTTGAGGGCCATCCGAACCTCAAACGCATTCTCCTCTGGGATGGTTACGCGGGATGGCCCCTGCGAAAAGACTACGTGCACGTCCAAGACAAATACGATAATGGTTGTGAAATCGGCTTGCCCAAGGTCAGCGGCGAGGTAAAAAAGCCATGAGCCCAAACCTGGGTCTTCCGGCAGGAACCGTGAACGAGCGGGCCGATTCCCTCCTTTCGGGCCCTTCCTTTGAGACAAAAATGGAGCGAATTTCTGACCATGAGATGCTCTTGAATATGGGGCCCCAACATCCTTCCACTCACGGGGTTTTGCGTGTGGTGCTTAAGCTGGATGGGGAAGTGGTCACCGGCGCGGTTCCGGATCTGGGCTATCTCCATCGCGGAGTGGAAAAACTAGCAGAGAACAGGACCTTTGGCCAGTTTATTATTTTGACAGACCGTGACGACTATCTTTGTGCCATGTTGAACAATTGGTCCTACTGTTTGTCCATTGAAAAACTTTTAAAAGTGGAGATTCCCCAGCGGGCGGACTATCTCCGTGTGATTGCGGGGGAACTCAACCGGATCGCCTCCCACCTCCTTTTCATTGGAACGTTTGGAATCGACATCGGCGCTTTTACCCCTTTTCTTTACGCCTTTGGTCGGGAACGGGAAATGATTTTGGATCTCTTTGAACAACTCTGCGGCGCTCGCATTACCTACAACTATGTCCGGATCGGGGGGGTTTCCAACGATCTCCCGGACGGGTGGGTGGAGAAGGCAAAGATGTTTGTGGCCCACATGAAAAATTGTTTGAAAGAATACGATAACCTGTTAAGTTACAACCCCATTTTTATGGACCGAACCAAGGGGATTGGTGTCTTGTCAAAAGCAAAAGCCATTTCCTACGGGGTGTCGGGGCCGAACCTGCGGGCCAGCGGTGTTCCTTTGGACCTTCGGAAGGACGCGCCCTACGGGATTTATTCAAAATTCCAGTTCAGCCCGGCGGTTCGGCAAAACGGGGATTGCTGGGATCGTTACATGGTTCGGCGCGATGAAATCGAACAATCCTGTGGCATTTTGGAACAGGCGTTGGATGGAATTCCCGCTGGCGACATTATGGGCAAGGTGCCCAAGGTGAATCTCCGGCCTCCCGTGGGCGAAGCTTACGCCCAGTTGGAAGGAGCCCGAGGGGTGTTGGGTGTGTACGTCGTTACTGATGGGGGGCTCAGCCCTTATCGTTTGCACCTCCGAGCCCCCTCCTATATCAATTTGGCGATGTTGCAGGACATTCTCGTGGGGTGGAAAGTGGCCGACGTGGTGGCTATTTTGGGATCCATCGACATTGTACTGGGTGAGGTGGACCGATGACACGAAAGGGGACTTTTTAATGGCTTCCGGCCCCTGGTCCGTCACGGGTCCCTGGACAACGTCCCAATCTCCGGAGTCCCTACGCCGTCGTTATAAGAATTCGTTGATTGTTTTGGCGGCTATCCTGCTCCCGCTTTTGGCGGCCACCATTTTGATCGGTGAGCCCGACAAGTATTTTCACGCGGCCCATGGGTTCCTGACGAAATATATTGAGTCAAGGGGGGGCCCGGCCTGGATCGGGCAAGCCATTCTCATCACGGTCCCTTGTCTGGTGGCTCTCACGTTGATCCAAGTGTTGCCTATTTTCTTGGTCTGGTGGGAAATGAAGATCGCGGCCCATATCCAAGTGAGAATGGGTCCCATGCGTGTGGGGCGGTTCCACGGTGTGCTGCAGACCATTGCGGACGGGATCAAACTTTTACTCAAAGAGGATCTGGTCCCGGCAGGGGCTGACAAAATCATGCATTTTATTGCGCCGTTGGTTGTGGTGGCGCCGGCGTTGGTGTGTTTCGCCCCGATCCCTCTTGGCCATGCGGGTTTGGCCCCGGTGGGTCTGGATGTGGGGCTCCTTTTCGTTCTCGGTGTTTCCGGCCTGTCGGTGATTGGTCTCCTCATGGCGGGTTGGGGATCGAACAATAAATATTCCATGTTGGGAGGCCTTCGGGCCGCCGCCCAGGTGGTGTCCTACGAAATTCCGCGGGTGATTGCTCTCCTTCCCGTGGTCATGTGGGCCGGGTCCCTTTCTCTGGGAGAAATTATGAACAAACAGGGGGGGCTCTGGATGGGGTTCCTTCCTAAATGGTTTATTTTTTATCCAGTGGTGGGGCAAATCTCCTTTATTATTTATTTGATCGCTTCCATTGCCGAAACCAACCGGACCCCCTTTGATATCGCGGAAGCTGAATCCGAATTGACGTCCGGTTTCCACACGGAGTACTCCGGCATGAAATGGGCCATGTTCTTCATGGCGGAATACGCCTATATGTTTTTGGCGTGCGCTTTGGGCGCGGTGGTTTTCTTGGGGGGGGGCGGGGCGATCCATCCGGCCCTCTCTTTTATCCCTTCTTATGTGTGGTTCTTTGGGAAAGCTTTTTTCTTGGCGTTCTTGTTCATCCTTTTCCGGTGGACCTACCCCCGTTTGCGTGTGGACCGCCTCATGGAATTTTGCTGGAAATTTCTTCTCCCCTGGGCCCTGGTCAATGTGGCCTTGGCAGGCTTTCTCTTCCTGATGAGGAGCCGACCATGATCGCTTACTTCAAAAATGTTTTTGAGGTTTCCCGGGGCCTTGTGAAAGGGCTCACAGTGACGATTCGCCATCTTTTTATGCCGGCCATCACGGTTCAATACCCCCACGAGAAATTGACGCTCTCCGATCGATTCCGGGGGGCCTTGGCTTTTCATCCTGAGATCTGTATTTCCTGTGAGATGTGTGTGCGGGCGTGTCCCTCAGCCTGTATTTCCTTGGAAGCGAAACGAAACGAAGAAACCAAGAAAAAAGATTTGGCCTGGTACAAAATTGATTTCGCTAAGTGTAATTATTGTCGGTTGTGTGAGGAAATCTGTCCGACAAAGCCGAAATCGGTTCACCACACGAAAGAGTATGAACTGTCTTTCACCCATCGGGACGAATTTGTGATGGATTGGCGGGCGGACGTGCCGCAACCTTCCGGGTCTGAGGTAGGACAGATCTGGACGAAATTTATGGCCCGTGGTCAGAAAATGGGTCAGGATCCAAAAACCAACGCCTCGGAAACGGCGTCGGACCCGGTGGCTTAAATGGGGGCGTTGTGATTGAATCGGCGGTGTTTCTTTTGTTAGGGACGATGGTTCTGGTCCCGGCGATTTTGGCCGTGAGCTTGAAAAATGTTTTCCATTGCGCGCTGTGGTTGGTGGTCTCCTTAACCGGGGTGGCTGGATTCTTCGCCCTGTTGGGGTCGGATTTCCTTTTTGTGGCGCAGATCTTGGTTTACGCGGGGGGGATCACAGTGTTGTTGCTTTTTGTGGTTCTGCTTTCGGGGAGTCCCTCCGATTGGGTGGTGAAACAGGTCAACACCCAATGGGTGTGGAGTCTCCTTTTGGCGGGCATTTTTGTTTCTCTTTTGGCGGTCCTTTTCCGTCAGTTGCCGGAACCCGATCCCTTGGGGACCACAGTGCCCGTGACCCGGGCCTTGGGCCTTGTTCTGCTTCGGGATATGGTCTTTCCCTTTGAGGCTGTTTCTCTCGTTCTTTTGGCCGCGTTAGTGGGGGCCATTCATTTTGGTAAAAAGGGCAGGGCCTCATGGTGAGTCTGACCGGGTATCTTCTCATTGGGGCAGCCTTGTTTTCCATAGGCCTCTTTGGCGCCTTGGCGCGGCGAAATATTTTGGGGATTTTGATCGGTATTGAGCTGATGTTTAACGCCGCGAATATCAATTTTGTCGCCTTTAACCGTTATTTGCATCCTGGGGAACCCTGGGGACAAGGTTTTGCTGTTTTCATTATTGCTCTCGCCGCGGCAGAAGCGGTGGTGGGGTTGGCCCTGGTGTTGGCCATGTATCGGAACTCGAAAACGGTCCTGGCTGAAAATCTGGACCTTCTGAAAGGGTGATATGTTAAACCTAGCGTATTTGATTCCTCTCCTTCCTCTCGCGGCCTCCCTTTTGATCCTGTTTCTGGGGAAACGATTGCCTTTCGGGGGGGCTTGGTTGGGTATTTTGGCCGCGGGGTGGGGCGTTGTTCACTCCTTTGGTATTCTGGGGTCCATCTACGTGAACCCGGAGTTGTTAAACCAGGTGGGCGTCTCAGGCCGGTTTTTCGAAATGGCTTGGGATTGGTTTCTCATTGGAAACACTCGGTTGGAATTCGGGGTGATGATCGACGGGATGGCGGCCATGATGTTGGTGGTGGTCACGGTGGTTTCGTTCCTCGTTCAAATTTATTCTTTGGACTATCAACACGGCAAACCTCGATTCTCTCGTTATTACGCCTACTTGTCCTTTTTTACGTCAGCGATGCTCATCCTGGTGGTGTCGAATAACCTTCTTCAATTCTTTATGGGCTGGGAACTCATGGGGCTTTCTTCTTATCTATTGATTGGATTTGAATTTGAGCGGCCTGCCGCGGCCTACGCTAGCCGGAAAGCGTTCATCACGACACGGGTGGGGGATGTGGGGTTTTACCTGGGCCTTCTCCTCCTCTTTGTGACTGTGGGAACCCTGAACTTCGGCATGATTGGAAATGAGTACCTCACGAAGGTGACCCCCGCGCTGGCTACGGTGATCGCTCTTTTGATGTTCGCGGGCGCGGCGGGAAAGTCGGCTCAACTTCCGCTTCACGTTTGGTTGCCTGACGCCATGGAAGGCCCTACCCCGGTTTCGGCTTTGATTCACGCCGCCACCATGGTGGCGGCAGGCGTTTTTCTCTTGGCCCGGTTCCATTTCCTTTTTGCCCTCTCGCCTTTGGCCCAGACCGTTGTGGCCTGGACCGGCGGGCTTACCGCCCTGGGCGCCGCCCTGAGCGCGTTGACCGCCACGGACATTAAAAAAGTGTTGGCCTATTCGACCATCAGCCAACTGGGGTTTATGGTGTTGTCCATGGGTGTGGGCGATCCTCAGGCGGGGATGTTCCATTTGACGACCCACGCGTTTTTTAAAGCGCTTCTCTTTTTGGGAGCCGGCAGCGTGATTCACGCGGTTCACACCAACGAAATGCCCCTGATGGGCGGGCTGGCCAAAAAAATGCCGATTACCGCCATTACCATGTTCTGCGCCTGGCTGGCGATTATTGGGTTTCCCTACGTGGGATCGGGATTTTACAGTAAAGAGGCCATCTTGGGTGCCACCCTGGTGAACCATCAACCGGCCCTTTTTGTGGTGGCGGTCTTTGCGGCGTTTCTCACAACGTTCTACATGACGCGCTTAATGATTTTGACGTTTTGGGGAACGCCTCGCGATGGGGATCGGTTTGGCCACGCCCACGAAAGCGGTCCCGCCATGTCAATTCCCTTGGTGGTCTTAGCGGTCTTTTCCATTGGGGCGGGGTTCCTCCTGCATTACGTGTTTCCTTTTCACACATGGGTTGATTTTCTGGTCCCTGGTTCTGGCGGGGACGGTCATGGCGTACACGCCATCGTCCTGGGCTCCTCCTTGGCGGCACTGGCGCTCGGGCTGGGTTTGGCGGTGGGAATGTATGTGTGGAAGTCCCCGGACCCCGCGTGGGTGGCCGGCCGGTTCCCCGTTTTATACCGTCTGGTAACGGAACGTTATTTTGACCGGTTTTATCTCGGTTTGACCGAATGGATTTGTTTTAAACCCGCTCGGTTTTTGACTTCCTTCGACTACGCGTTTTTGGATCAATTTGTTGTGGATGGTTTCGGTCGTCTGGGAAACTTTTTTTCCCGTGTGCAACGCTGGGTGGATGACCACGTGATCGACGGCGTTTTTGTCAACGGATTTGGTTGGTTGGCCCTCCGGTTTGGGGCGGGCCTTCGGTCCCTGCAAACGGGGGCGGTGCAGAACTATCTTTTAACTGTGGCCTTGGGTGTTGGGGTGTTGGTGCTCTGGGCCACGGGTGTGTTTGGATAAACCTTTAACTTCCTGAGGAGCGACCGTTCATGCTGAGTTTAATAACTTTTCTTCCATTTATCGGGGGTCTGATCATCTTAGCCCTTCCCAAAGAACGCAAGGAGTTGATCCGCGGGGTGGCCGTGGTGTCGTCCGGTCTCGCTTTGCTGGTGTCCATCCTGGCGTGGGTGAAATTTGATGCCGCCACAGGCGGTTGGGACAGCATGCAATTGGTGGAACGGTTTTCGTGGATTCCCACGTTTGGGATTCAATACGCCGTCGGGATTGACGGTCTTTCTCTGCCGATGATTCTTTTGACCACCGTTTTGTCGGTGGTGGCGATGATCGCCTCGTTTGGCATTGAGACCCGCATTAAGGAATATTTCTTTTGGTTCTTACTCTTGGAAACGGGCATGCTGGGGGTGTTTGTCTCCCTTGATATGTTCCTGTTTTATGTTTTCTGGGAAATCACGTTGGTCCCCATGTATTTCTTGATCGGTATTTGGGGTGGACCGAAGCGCGAATACGCGGCGGTGAAATTCTTTCTCTACACTTTGGCTGGAAGCGTGCTCATGTTGTTGGGGATTTTGGCACTCTATTTCGCGAGCGCCCCCCACACCTTTGACATTGTGGAGTTGACCCGCCAGTCCAGCACCTTCGTGGGGACCCGTTTTATTTGGGTGTTCTTGGCTCTTTTTGTGGGGTTTGCCGTTAAGGTGCCTGTGTTTCCGTTCCACACCTGGTTGCCTTTGGCGCACGTGGAGGCCCCCACCGCTGTTTCGGTCATCTTGGCCGGTGTTCTTTTAAAGATGGGGACGTATGGTCTTCTTCGGGTGTCCTTTAGCATCCTTCCGGAAGCCACCAAATGGTTTTCGCCTTACCTCCTGGGGTTGGCGGTCATCAACATTGTTTACGGGGCGTTTTGCGCCATGAGCCAAAAAGACATGAAACGCATGGTGGCTTATTCTTCCGTGAACCACATGGGCTACTGTCTCCTAGGGATGGCCGCCATCACGGGAACCAATCCGGCCGCCGGTCTTTCGGGGGCGGTGATGCAAATGGTGACCCACGGGATCATTACGGGAAGTCTCTTCCTTCTGGTGGGTGTTCTTTACGATCAAGCCCACACCCGTAACATTGATGATTTCGGTGGTCTGGGCGCGCGGTTGCCTGTTTTTGCCGGTATTTTAACCGTCCAGGCCATGGCTTCTTTGGGGTTACCGGGATTGGCGGGATTTGTGGCCGAATTCCTGTGTTACCTGGGCGCCTTTGGGCTTCGGGAGCAGCTGTTTTGGGTCTGTGTGTCCGTTATCGGGATCGTCGTGACGGCGGCTTTTTTCCTCAAACTGATCAAAGACGTTTTCTTGGGTACCTTTAACCCGCGCTGGGAAGGGGTCCTCTCTGAAATGAAAACGCGGGAGTTGATCACGGTTGTTCCTCTCGTGGCGCTCACCATTTTAATTGGTGTCTATCCCACGTTTCTGATCCAAAAGATGGGCCCGACGCTTGAACAATTGATCCTGCATGTGGTGGGAAAATAAACCGGGGTTGGGTTAAAACGGATATCCGATGATGGCTTCTCTCTCTCTCTTGCGCGCGGAACTTTTTCTAACGGTGATTGCCGTTGGCCTCTTATTGCTTGACAACGGTCGCCAGGCCCGGAAAGGACTGTCCATCGGTGGAGCTGTGGTGGCTTTACTGGGCGCGGCTCTTTTGACACTGGGGGTTCCGGACGGCACGGCGTTTCATATGCTCATTGTGGATGGGACAGCTCGACTGCTCAAAGTCCTGTTAGCGGCCGCGGTGTTGATGGTGTTGGCTCTCAGTTCGGGATTTAGTGGGTTTTCCGACACGGAAGACCGTCCGTTTGGGTGGGGAACTTTTACGGGGCTTCTGCTCCTCTCCACAGTGGGATTATTCTCCTTGGTGTCCGCGTCTGATTTCCTGGTCATCCTGATTGCCATTGAATTGATCAGTGTCACGTCCTTTGTTTTAACGGGGTTTCGGCGGGAAGATCGTCGTTCCAATGAGGCGGCGCTAAAATATTTCTTGGTGGGCGCGTTCTCTACGGGCATTATGGTTTTTGGGTTGTCTCTTCTCTACGGGCTGACGGGAGAAACATCGCTCAGTGCCCTCCAGGGATCCGGAGGGGTGCCGCTTCCCGCCCTCCCTCTGGCCGGGGCCCTTTGCTTTGTGTTAGCGGGGTTTGGGTTTAAGTTGGCCTTGGCTCCCTTTCACATGTGGGCGCCCGACGTCTATGAGGGGGCCCCGACGCCCATCACGGCGTTTCTCTCCGTGGCGCCCAAGGCCGCCGCGTTCGGGATGCTGATCCGATTTTTTCAAAACCATTCCACGCTTCATGTTTCGATGATTTTGGCCGTAGCGGCGGCGCTCACCATGACGGTGGGAAATTTGGCGGCTCTGCGTCAGAACAATGTGAAACGTCTTTTGGCCTATTCTTCCATCGCTCAGATGGGCTATCTGATGATGGGAATTGTGGCGGGGGGTGTCTCGGGAGGGCGAGCGGTTTTGGTGTATCTGGTGGCTTATGTCCTCGTGAACCTGGGGGCTTTTGCCAGCGTGATCGCCGTGGGGGAAGACAGCAAGACCGAATCGATCGACGGTTTTTCAGGATTGGCCTCTCGGTCTCTCCCTCTCGCCATTACAACCACCCTCTTTCTGCTTTCGCTGACGGGCATCCCTCCTCTGGTGGGGTTCATCGGGAAGTTTAGTCTCTTTTCGGCCACGTTGCAGGCCCCGGGGCTGGTGTGGTTGGCCGTGGTGGGCGCGATCAATACAGCGATTTCGTTGGCCTATTATTTTTCAATTGTTCGGGTGATGTTTTTTGCCCCGGCGGTGCGATCGGGGCCGGTGGGGCTCTCGGGTCCCGTTCTGGCGTGTTTGACTTTCTCGGGATCCCTGACGTTGGTGGCGGGTCTTTTCCCTAACCTTCTCTTGGCCCTGGCTCGGTCCGTATGGCCCTAGCGTTAAAGCTTCTTGAACCGATCTTGCGAGGGAGCGACGCTGAGGCACTGACGCATTTCCTGCGAGGAGTCGACGATTCTTTGGGGAACGTTTCCCGTTCAAAAACAGGATTTTTGGCTCAACTGACCGATTACGTGATGACGGGATCCGGGAAACGGGTTCGGCCGGCCTTGGTTTTTCTGGGGTCTCAATTTGGACAAGCGGACCGTGAGGCGGTGAACCAAACGGCCCTGGCGGTTGAGATGATCCATATCGCCACACTCGTTCACGATGATTTGGTCGACGAAGCGGTGATCCGTCGCCAACGGCCCACCGTGGGGGTTAAATTTGGGGAGGGATCGGCGGTCCTTCTGGGGGACTACGTCTACGCCGAAGCGTTTCAACGGTTGAGTGCGTTGGGTCGGCCGGAACTCATGACACTTTTCGCTGGTGCCACCATGACCATGTGTGAGGGGGAGATCGCTCAGTATGAGAGTCGCTATCAATTTGATCTTTCCGAAAAAAGCTATCTTTCTTTTCTCCAGAAAAAAACGGCGTCTCTCATGTCCGCGTCGTGCCGTGCGGGGGGAATTCTGGCGGGTCTTTCCGCTGAACAGCTGGCGGCCCTGGATACTTTTGGGGAACGACTGGGTGTCGCTTTTCAAATTGTCGATGATATTTTGGATATTGAAGGGGACGAAGCCGTTGTTGGAAAAACGCTTCACACGGATTTGATTCACGGAAAAATGACTCTCCCATTAATTGATCACGCGGCGGGTCTTGTCACCGTTAAGGAACGCAAGGGGTTTCAGGATTTTCTTCGTAATCCCAACGGGCGGGTGGACGCGTTCATTGCCGATTTGCGCCGGTCGGGTGTTTTAGATCGTTCCAAAGAAAAGGTACGATCGTTGTTGAAAGAAGCGGAGACCGAACTGGATCGTCTTCCGACGGGTCCTGCCCAGTCTCTCCTTCGAGACGTGGCGCGCCGTTTGTCTGACCGGAACGTGTAGGAAAGCCGAAAAAAGAAGGAGACCAGTTTATGTTTGGAATGGGTTGGCAGGAATTGTTGCTTGTCCTTTTTATCGCGTTGCTTTTTTTTGGTCCCAAAAAACTGCCAGATTTAGGGCGTAGTTTTGGGAAAGCGATTTCCGCTTTTAAAAAAGGAATCAAAGAGGGTGAAACCGATTCGGAAAGTGATGCCCCTCCCCCCGCGGATCCCTCTCCGGAACCTCCCAAAAAATAGTTTCCTTTGTCTTCCTCCGGCGACGTTTCCCTTCCTTCCGATACCCCTCGCGACCGTGGTCGCCCCTTGTACGAGCACTTGGGCGAATTGCGCGCGCGATTGTTGTGGGGGGCGGCCGCGGTGGTCGCGATGGTTGTGCCCAGTTGGTTTTTGAGTCTACGGTTGGTGAATCAAATGTCTCGAGTCACTGGTCCCATGGTTTTTCTTGCCCCAACCGAGGCGTTCGCGGTGCGTTTCAAATTGGCGTTGATTTTGGCGCTGGCGCTCGGGGCGCCCTTCCTGATTTATCACGCCTGGCGGTTCATTGGCGTGGCGCTGACCCTGAGTGAACGTCGGGTGGTTTTAGGGGCGTTGCCTCTTTCGTATCTGTTGTTCGCCACGGGGGCCGCGCTCGGGTGGTTCGTCATCGTCCCGGCGGGAATGCGGTTCCTGTTGGGGTTTGCCTCGCCTCACCTTCAGCCCACCCTTTCCGTGGAAGCGTGTGTGGAGTTCGCCCTGTGGACGTCGTTCGGGTTGGGTGCCCTTTTTCAGCTTCCGGTGGTGATTGGCGCCTTGGCTCATTGGGGCTTTGTTCGCGCGGCCACTCTCTCTGGATACCGTCGACACGCGTTCTTGGTTATCCTCGTGGCCGCCGCGGTTCTTACGCCGGGGCCTGATGTCTTTTCTCAACTTCTTTTGGCAGTGCCGACCTACGCTCTCTTTGAGGTTTCCGTCGTGCTGGCGCGCCTCTTAGAGCCTTGACAGGCAACACCCGGTTGTAGTAAATTGGCATTTCATCCAACACTAAATTAGAGGAGAAACCGAATGGCAGCCATTGATCCCGATTTCCAGAAAAATCAAAAAGTGGTTAAGAACGATGAGAAGTTCGGTTATCAGATTTGGAGCCCCTTCGAACCCCCGGCAAAATTGGGCATTCACGGAACCTGGGTGGCGGTGGATTTTGATCTGTGTATCGCTGACGGAGCCTGCCTGGACGCGTGCCCGGAAAACGTTTTCGAATGGGTGGATTCCCCGGGTCACCCCGCCTCCGCCCGAAAAGCCGCTCCCGCGAAAGAAGACGCGTGCATTTTCTGCATGGCGTGTGAGAGCGTCTGCCCGGTCGTCGCGATCAAGATCACCCCAAAATAAGAAGTCGGGGGGTGATGGAGGAAGGAAGATTTTTTTTGTTTTAAAAGGTAGAATGTCGTTGATGTAACTCAGGGCGGGTCATACAAATGTTTGGCCCGCCCTATCTCACACACCCTTGGATTGCCGTTAGGGTTCCCCTCAGGGGCTAGCGGCGAAGGGAAGAGGGTGGAGGTCGCTTACCCAAGCGAAAAAAACCGCGCGTCGTTCGGAACGTTTACGTTCTGGAACCATCGTTTGCGTCCGTTTGAGAGCGGTCCTAAATTAGGGACCGCTTTTTTTATGTGGATACAAAGACGCGACACTCAGGAGGAATTATGGCAACTGTCTCGATGAAAGCGCTGTTGGAAGCCGGGGTTCATTTTGGACATCAAACCCGTCGGTGGAATCCGAAAATGGCCAAATTTATTTTTGGAAGCCGTAACAATATCCACATCATTGATTTACAAAAAACCGTCAAAGAGTTAAAGAAGGCTTTGGCGTATGTTCGCGAAGCTGCCGAAGACGGAAAAGTCTTTTTGTTCGTGGGGACGAAAAAACAGGCCCGTGAAGCGATTGCTCAGGAAGCCGCGCGGTGCGAGAGCCCCTTCGTTCGTGATCGTTGGTTGGGCGGGACATTAACAAATTTTGAAACCGTACGACGTTCGGCGAAACGCCTTCAAGAGCAGGAGCGGATGAAATCGAGCGGTGTGTTCGGTTCGCTTTCAAAAAAAGAAGGGTTGCAGCGGGAGAAAGAAATTCGCCGATTGGGGAAATCCCTCGATGGAATTAAAAACATGACGCGGTTGCCCGATATTATGTTCGTCGTCGACCCCGTCCAAGAAATCACCGCGGTTACGGAAGCTCGGCGAATGGAGATCCCCGTGGTGTCTATCTGCGACACCAACTGCGATCCCGACTTAATCGATTACCCGATGCCTGGGAATGATGACGCCATCCGTTCGGTCCGTCTCTTTTGTAAATTGGTGGCGGACACGATTCTGGAGGGGCGCGCGGCGGCCAAACCCGCGAACCAGGCTGAAGGGGTAGAGGCGTCGTCTGATCAGGAAATCGATTTGACGGAACAGTCTGAAACCGAGCCGGTGGAGAAAACGGTTGCCCCGGCTGGGAACTAACGGAGGGTGAACACAATGACAGAGATTTCGAGCGATATGGTGGGAAAGCTTCGGGCCAAAACCGGGGCGGGATTGATGGATTGCAAACGCGCGTTGACGCAAACGAGCGGGGACTTTGATAAAGCCGTGGTCGTTTTGCGTGAACAAGGGTCCGCCTCCGCGGCGAAGCGTTCAGGCCGAGTAACGGGAGACGGGTTGGTCACGTCTTACGTGGATCCCTCCGGAAAAACGGCGGTGCTCATGGAATTGAATTGTGAAACAGATTTCGTGGCGCGGACGGACGATTTTCAGGGGTTCCTCACAGAATTGGCCAAAAGCGCCGCGCAAGCGAATCCCGCTTGGAAATCCGCCGCCGATGCCCCCTTGGCGAGGGTCCAAGACGTGGCGGCCAAACTGAAGGAAAATGTGCAATTGCGCAACGGCCGCTTTACGCGGTTCGATCGCGTGGCCCCCGGTATTTTTTCCGTTTACATTCATCCTTCCGGGAATTTTGGAAAGGTGGGCGTTCTCCTTGAGCTGGGGGTCGCGGGAGACCGGGCGGCGGCTTTGGAAAATGAAGAAGCCAAAGCGCTTGCGCGGGATTTGGCGATGCAGGTGGCCGCCTCCAGTCCTCGTTTTGTTCGAAAAGAGGATGTGTCCTCGGAAGTCATTGAACAAGAAACAAAGATCGCCCAAGAACAAGCGCGTCGGGAGAACAAACCGGAAAAAATTTGGGACAAGATCGTGCAAGGTAAAATTCAGCAATATTACGGTCAATTCTGTTTAATGGAACAGCCTTTCGTCAAACCGGTGGATGGAGCCAAAGCTCTCACCGTGGCCCAGGTGGTTGATCTGGTGTCAAAAAAAGTGGGCGCGACGTTAATCCCGCGTCGCTTTGTTCGTTTGAAAGTGGGGGAAGAGGACTGACCCTCGTGACGGGTGTTCGCCGCGTTGTCCTTAAACTTTCCGGGGAGGCTCTTTTGGGCCACGGGGGGGGCGGTATTGACGTGGACGCGTTGTTTCAGATCGCTCATGAATTGAGCTCTGCACGGCGAACGAAAATACAAATCGCCGTCGTCGTGGGAGGGGGGAATATTTGGCGAGGGGGGCGAGGGAAGGGGCGGGAACTGGACCGGGTCATCTCCGACCAGATGGGCATGTTGGCCACGCTCGTGAACGCTCTGGCGCTCCAAGACGCTTTGGAGAAATCGGGGGCTCCCACCCGAGTCCTGTCCGCCATGGAAGTGGCGAAAGTGGCGGAACCCTACATTCGCCGTCGAGCTATTCGCCATTTGGAAAAAGGTCGGATCGTTATTTTTGCCGCGGGAACAGGGAATCCGTTTTTCTCAACCGATACCGCCGCCGCTTTGCGGGCCTCAGAAATCGAGGCGGACATGGTCTTGAAAGCCACCCAAGTGGACGGTGTTTACAATGCGGATCCCCTGAAGGTTCCTACCGCTAAAAAATACAAAACCTTGAAGCTTCTTCAAGCGCTTCGAGACCAATTGGGTGTGATGGATTCTACCGCCCTTTCCCTTTGTTTGGAAAACAAAATTCCTGTGCGCGTTTTTAACTTGAAGGAACCCGGGAACATTCGTCGGGCGATCTCGGGCAAAGACGTCGGAACGTTGGTCACCCCTTAATCGAAAGGACTCCCCCATGGCAAACATCTCACCGGTTGTTCAACCCGCGTTCAAAGACGCGGAAGATAAAATGCGAAAGTCTTTGGAACGGATGGCCCAGGAGTTCTCATCCGTTCGGTCGGGGCGGGCCACGGGGAATCTTCTCGACCACATTAAAGTGGATTATTACGGGTCCATGACCCCGATGAAACAAGTGGCCGCCGTGAGTGTGCCGGATGGGCGAACCATTGAAATTAAACCTTGGGACGCGGGCGCGTTGCCGGCCATTGAGCGTGCGATCGCCACCTCGGATCTCAAGTTAACTCCCAACAACGACGGTAAAATGATTCGGCTCGTTATTCCGACCTTGACCGAAGACCGACGTAAAGAAATGGTGAAAGTGGTTCGAAAACTGGCAGAGGAGTTTCGTGTGGCCATTCGCAACGATCGTCGTGACGTCATGGAAATTGTGAAAAAGGCAGAGAAAGATAAACTCATGACCGAAGACGATCGCAAAACGTCGGAGGGAGCGCTTCAGGTTTTGACCGATTCATTCATCAGTCGAGTGGACGATACCTTGGCGAACAAAGAAAAGGAAATTCTTACCGTCTAGGCGAGCGGGGCCCTTTGTCGGTTTCCGATGGAACGCCCCCTCTTCCCTTTACCGCATGCCCCCTCCTCTCCGCTCGAAGATCTCTTCCCCGGTTCTGTCCCGTCGGCCTCCCCAGGATTCTTCCTCACAGGAGGAACTGGTCCGATCCAAGATGCCCCGTCATGTGGCGATCATTATGGACGGGAATGGGCGTTGGGCTCGGAAACGCGGTTCCCCTCGTTTGATGGGGCACCGGGCGGGCGCCGAGAGCGTGCGTGAAATCGTCCGGCTTTCGGGCGAATGGGGAATAGCCGCTTTGACGCTCTACGCCTTCTCCACTGAAAATTGGTCCCGTTCTCCGGAAGAAGTGAAAGGTCTGATGTCTCTCCTGGCCCACACCCTTCGGCGGGAAAGCCAGGAACTGAACCGTAACCGGGTTCGTTTGCGGGTGATCGGGCGTGTGGACGCGCTTCCCTCTTCTGTTCAGAAGGAATTGACGCGCACGGCTTCTCTGTTGGAACAGAATACGGGGGTCGTTTTGACGCTGGCGTTGAATTATGGGGGACGGCAGGAAATTGTGGACGCCGCCCGGGCTGTGGTGGCGGCGGGGGAAACATTGACGGAACAATCCATCTCAAGCCACCTCCAAACCGCGCCTCTCCCGGATCCCGACCTGATGATCCGAACGTCCGGGGAATACCGTTTGTCGAACTTTTTGCTTTGGCAATCGGCCTACACGGAAATTTATGTGACCCCGACCTATTGGCCCGATTTCAGGAAAAACGAATTTCGCCTCGCTCTCCTGGATTACCAGCGGCGCGAACGTCGGTTTGGGGGGGTTTGATGGTTCTTCCGCGTGTTTTAACCGCGCTGGTTTTGGCGCCCTTCTTTTTGTGGGTTCTCTATCTAGGAAATGTTCCGTTCCTGGCGTTTATTTTTATTTTAATTCTTTTAGCCCTGTGGGAGTTCCACCGTATGGCCGAAGAGGGCGGATACGCCACCCAGGGGTGGGCCGGTATCAGTGCGGGCGCGTTGGTGGCGGTTTCTTTCGTGTTTCCAGGGATTCGGTCGAGTGTTTCGTTCCTGTCCCAAGCCCCAGCGTTTGCGGTCATGGTCGCTCTTTTGGGCTTGATTCTTCGCGAAATGGTCCGCCGGGACAAGGGGTTGTCGATGTTGCGGTTGGCCATGTCGTTCACAGGAATCCTTCTCATTGTTTGGCCTTTGGGGTATCTGGCTCTGATCCGGGAATTGCGGGGCACCAACGGGCTTCTTATGAATGGGGGATTGATGGCCACTGTTTTTTTGGTGGCGCTGATTTGGACCCAAGACACGGGGGCCTGGGCTGTGGGGCTCTCCATTGGGAAACACCGGTTGGCGCCGGCCGTGAGTCCAAAGAAATCGTGGGAGGGGGCCGTGGGGGGGCTGGTGGCGGGGGTTCTCCTTTCGTTGGCCCTTCGAGAGCTGTTCATGAAAGATCTTTTTGGGCGGGGAGAGATCGTGGTGTTGGCTGTGGTTTTAGGGGTGCTGGCCCAAATTTCAGATTTAACGGAGTCTTTGGTGAAACGTTGTTTCGGTGTGAAGGATTCTTCCTCTTTGCTTCCGGGGCACGGTGGCGTGTTGGACCGATTCGATTCGTTTTTACTCACCGCTCCTTTTCTCTATTTCTACATGATTTCTATCGGAAAGGTGGGGTAACCCCATGCGTCAAGTCGCGGTACTGGGGTCAACGGGATCGATTGGGGTCAACGCCTTGGACGTGATTCAACGCTTGAACCGGGCGGAGGGGGGATTCCGCGTCGCGGCGTTGTCGACCTATTCCCATGTACCCCTCCTCCAAAAGCAGATTCAGGTTTTTCGTCCGTCCCTGGCCGTGGTGGGCGACGAGGCGGCGGCAAAGGTTTTGTCTCGTTGGGCCCGATCCCGGAAAATTCCCTTGCGGGTCATGAGCGGGGTCGATGGTCTGGTTCAGGCCGCCTCGGCTCCAGCCGTCCAACTCGTTTTGTCCGCGGTGGTGGGGGCCGTGGGACTCCAGCCCCTTTTGTCGGCTCTTCGGGCGAAGAAAACCGTGGCACTGGCCAACAAAGAAGCGTTGATTGTCGCGGGCGAAATTGTGATGGCCACCGCGCGCCGTTACGGGGCAAAAATTATTCCGGTGGACAGCGAACATTCCGCTATGTTTCAATGTTTGGGGGGGCGGACGGGTCCCGGAGCGGGGGTTCGACGCTTAATTTTGACGGCATCGGGAGGGGCTTTTTATCGGCGCACCGGATCCCTTGACCAGGTGGGTGTTGAGGAAGCGCTGAACCATCCCACGTGGAAAATGGGTCGCAAAATTACCGTGGACTGCGCCACGTTAACCAATAAGGGGTTGGAAGCCATTGAAGCTCATTACCTGTTTGGCGTTCCGTTGGACCGGATTCAGATCGTGATCCATCCACAGTCCATTGTGCATTCGCTTGTGGAATTTGAAGACGGATCTTCGTTGGCGCAGTTGTCTCACCCGGATATGCGCCTCCCGATTCAATACGCGCTCACTTACCCGGATCGAAAACCCTCGCCGGTGCGCGCTTTGGCCTTGGATGAAATCAAAAAACTGGAATTTTACGCGCCGGATTTTCGTCGGTTCCCGGCACTTTCCCTCGCGTTGGAGGCGGGGCGGCGGGGCGGGGCCTGGCCCGCTGTTTTTAACGGGGCGAACGAGGCGGCGGTCCAAGCCTTCTTGGGTCGCCGGTTGCCTTTTACGGGGATTCCCCGTCTGTGTCGCCAGGTGATGAATCGTTTCAAAAAAAGGCCCCCCCCACGGGATGGGTTGAGGGGAATTTTAGAAGCGGACGCGTGGGCGCGGCGGGAAGCCCTCTCTTTTTTGGGAAAAGAACGATTAAGTTCCGAAACGTTAACGAAGGGAGGAGTGAAACCATGGATTTCCTAATTGGGGCTTTAGGTGTTGTGTTTGCGTTTGGATTGGTGATTTTTGTTCATGAGTTCGGACATTTCATTGTGGCTAAAAAGTCCGGGGTGCAAGTGGACCGTTTTTCCTTTGGGTTGGGACCGGAGATGTTTGGGTTTCAGTGGGGAGAAACCCGCTACTGCGTGGCGTGGATCCCCTTGGGGGGGGAAGTTCGGATGGCCGGCGAAATGGAACCGGGCGGTGACCCATCCGTTGTTCGGGATTCCCGGGAATTTTTCGCCAAACCTTGGTATCGACGGATTCCCATTGTGTTGGCCGGTCCGGCCATGAACTACGTGTTGGCCTATGTGTTGTTTGCTTTTGTTTTTCTCCTGTGGGGAAACCCGAAAGCGTCCAGTGAGCCCGTTGTGGGAGATTTGGTTGACGCTTATCCCGCGAAGGCGGCGGGCCTTTTAACCGGGGATCGCATGGTGTCGGTCAATGGGAAATCCGTTTTCACCTGGACGAATGTGGCGGAAATCATTCATCAGAACGCGGAGACTCCCATCACCCTATCGGTCCTTCGGGAAGGCGGGGAATCCCTGGATTTTGTTTTGACGCCGGTTCGTGATGCGGTGTCGGGGCGGGGGCTCATCGGGATTTCGCCGGCGGTGGCTTTCTCCCCTATGCCGTTAGGGGAAGCGTTGGTCGCCGGTGGTCAGCAAACGGTTTTCTGGACCCGTTACACGCTTTCCTATTTGGGGGATAAAATTGTCAATCGACAAAAACCCGACTTGTCGGGGCCCCTGGGGATCGCCAATATTATTTCTAAATCCACCAAAAGCGGGATCCAGGATTATCTGTTTTTGATCGCGTTGATTTCCCTGGGTATCGGGTTGTTTAATTTGTTTCCGATCCCCATGTTGGACGGAGGCCATTTGGTTTTTTTCCTCTGGGAAGGAATTTCTCGAAAACCCGTGAGTCGGCGCGTGGTTCAAGCCGCAAACGTGGCGGGGCTTTCTCTCCTGTTGGGAATTCTGGTGTTTGCCACGTTCTCCGATATTCAGCGGATGCGAAACAAGCCCACCCCAACGACCCCATCGACCTCTTCGGGGCCAACGAGGTAAATCCATGCGCCTTTCCCGTTATTTACTCCCCACGCTAAAAGATCTACCCTCCGATGCCGATACGGTTTCGGCGCGGTTGATGCTTCGTGCCGGCCTGATTCGGAAAGTGGCCAGCGGCCTCTACGAATGGTTGCCCTTTGGGTTGCGGGCTCTCCGCAACGTGGAGCGAATTGTTCGGGAGGAGATGGACCGGGCGGGCGGCCAGGAGGTCTGGCTTCCGTTGGTTCAACCCAAAAACCTCTGGGAGGAAACAGGTCGCTGGCAATTTTACGGAAAGGAAATGTTGCGTTTAAAGGATCGAAAAAACACGGAGTTTTGCCTGGCGCCAACGGCGGAAGAAGTCATGACGGATTTAGTTCGACGGGAAGTTCGGTCTTATCGCGAACTGCCTTTATTCCTCTATCAATTTGGAACGAAATTCAGAGACGAGATTCGTCCCCGGTTCGGGGTCATGCGGGCCCGCGAATTTTACATGAAAGACGGGTATTCGTTTCACGCAGACGAACCCAGTGCCGACGCCACCTACCGGGATGTGTTCGACGCGTACACGCGAATCTTTAAACGCTGTGGTTTGAATTTTCGCCCTGTGGAGGCCGATACGGGTTCCATTGGGGGGAACTCGTCCCATGAGTTTATGGTTTTGGCGGAAACGGGGGAAGAATTCATTGCCTCCTGTTCCGGGTGCGGTTACGCCGCCAACGTGGAACGGGCCGAGTCCTCCCCTCCGGAACCGGGCCCCGCGGAAACGCTGTTGCCCCTGGAGGAGGTTTCCACCCCGGGGGCTGGCGCGGTGGAAGCGGTTGCCACTCTTTTGGGTGTGCCTCAAGAAAAATTCCTCAAGATGGTCGTCTATCAGGCGGACGGGCAACCCGTCGTGGCGTTCGTTCGCGGGGACCGGGAATTAAACGAACACAAGCTGAAGCGCGTGCTGGGGGCCAAAACTCTCTTTAAAGCCAATGATGATATCTACCGGCAAGTGGCGGGGTGTGACCCTGGGTTTGGGGGGCCCTTGAATTTGAAAGGAACCGTGGTGGCTGATTTAAGTGTTATGGGGATCGTGAACGGAACAGCGGGGGCGAACAAGACGGACTTCCACTGTCGAAACGTGAACCCCGGTCGAGATTTCGTCCCGACGCAGGTGGCCGATATCCAGACGGTTCGTGAAAAAGACCCTTGCCCAAAATGCAAACTCCCATTAAGCTTCTTTAAGGGCATTGAAGTGGGGCATGCCTTCAAGTTGGGCGACAAATATTCTGTCGCGATGAACGCGGGGTTTCTGAATGAAAAAGGAGTGAAGACCCCTTTCCTCATGGGGTGTTACGGCATCGGGGTCAGCCGTGTGGTGGCGGCCACCATCGAGCAGTCGAGCGACGCCAACGGCATTATTTGGCCGGAATCTTTGGCCCCCTTTGATGTCCTTTTGGTTCCGTTGAATGTGGCTGAACCTCGTTTGATGGAGGCCACGGATCGGTTGGAAAAAGAGCTGGTCGCCGCGGGTCTGGAGGTGTTGGTGGATGATCGGGACCAGCGCGCGGGTGTGAAATTTAAGGACGCCGACTTGCTGGGGATTCCCTGGCGGATCACGGTGGGCGAAAAAAAGTTGGCGCTGGGCCAGGTGGAAATAAAAAGGCGCAGCGCGGACGATATCCTGGATGTGAGTCTGGATCTAGCGGCAAGAACCCTGTTGGAAAAAAGGGGGAAACCCGCCGCCTAACCAGACACGGGGAGGGCGGTATGCCGTTTGATGACACGCTGTTTATTAAGAAAAACGTAAACATTTTGTCTTTCTTTGCGGATGACAAAATTCGCCAAATCACCGCGGAACTGTCCCACCAAACATTTAAAAAAGGCCAGACCGTTGTTTTTCAGGGTGAAATCAACCACAACTTTTTCATCCTCAAGAGCGGTGGTGCCCAAGTTTTCGCCAAATCCAGTGGCAACAAAACATGTTTGGGCGAACTGAAAGCCGGTGACTTCTTTGGCGAAATATCCCTCCTGGATTCGACAACTTCTGACGCCACCATTCGATCCTCAGCGGACGATACCGAAGTTTTGATGGTGCCCCACGACACCTTTAAACGGTTCCTTCGAGAAAACCCGGGCCTTGAACTCTCCTTAAGAGAGAAAGTCGCGGCCCGAGCGCGTCAAAAGGCGGAAGCTCTCCGTGCCCCCTCTCTCCCGCCCTCGGTGTAATCTGAACGTGAATTTCCCAGGGGTTCGTTTCCTCATGCAGGGGGAAATTCTCGCTTGAAACGCCGATGGGGATGGGATTCGCTCTTGGCGTTTCTTTTTACGGCGGGATTTTTTGCTTTGGCCATGGTGTCTTTTCCTCTAACGGAAACCTTAGAACATAAACTCTACGACCTTCGTGTGCGATCCCTTAAAGTTCCTCCTCCCTCCGACGATATCCGATTGGTGGCCATTGACGCGCCTTCCCTTGAAGCCGTCGGTCGGTGGCCCTGGTCGCGGAGCGTGATGGCCGAACTTTTGGGACGTATCGCCGCCGGGGGGCCCCGCGCCTTAGGGTGCGCGGTCGTTTTTTCCGAACCCGACGATCATCAGGGGCTGGTGGCTTTGCGGGAGTTACGGGAGGAGTATCAATTCCTCTTGGATGGGGAAGAGGAAGCGATTCAACCGCTTCTTCAACGATTGGTCAAGGATTCCCGTTATAAAAAATTTGTTCGGTCCCATCCCTTTGGTGATTTGCGGGGTTTTGGGAAGACCATGGAAGAAACGATTCGGAGTTTGGACAGTGACGCGCGTTTAAAAAAAACTTTGGGGAAGGCGAAGAACGTTCTTCTCTCTTTTTATTTTCGATCGCAGGGGCGACCGGGGGGGGAGGAACCCCCGGAAGAGATCGAGCGGATGAAAAACGCGGGGTTGCTCCAAGCGCAGGTGGAAGAAACCACGGGGAGCGTTTTGCCGGTCGGGTCCATGCCCCTCCTTCCGTTGGCCGATTTTTCAAGCCGTGTGGAAGGGATGGGTCACGCGACGGTTATTCAGGATCGCGATGGTTCGGTTCGGCGAGAGGCCCCCGTGATGTCGTTTCGCGGTCAAAGCGTTCCTTCCCTTTCACTCCAGATGGCTCGGGTGGGCCTGAATCTTAAAGTGAAGGATATTCATGTTCGACCCGGCCGAGAAATTCTGTTGGGAAAAACGAGCATCCCGATCGACGCCGAATCGAAAATGTTGATCAAGTATGCGGGGGGAATGGAAAACATCAAAAAAGTTTCAGCCGTGGACGTGTTGCGTGACAACGGGGGAATTCCCCCCAAGGCCTTTAAAGACAAATTGGTTTTGGTGGGTATCACGGACACGGGTTTGGGAAGCGCGTTTGTCACCCCAGTTCATTCGGCGTTCCAATTTAACGGGATCATTCTTTCTTCTCTCCGAAATATTTGGGAAGGGGACTTCCTTTCTCGCCCGCCCTGGGCCGCGCGGGCGGAATGGATCTGGTTGGCCGTGGTCGGCTTGTTTGTGACGTTCGGTTTGCCGCTCTTGCGGGCCCGGGCGGGTTTCTTTATCACGTTGGGTTTGGCCTTGATGACCCTGGGAGCGGGCTGGTACTTCTTTTTGGCCAAAAGTTACTGGATCAAGATCGTTTATCCCCTGGCCCTTCTTTTTGTGACGTATCTGGTGGTCACGGTGCGCCGCTTTTTCTTTACGGAGATGCGGAAAGAATTGGTGGAAGCCCAAAGCATCGAAACCCATAAAAGTTTGGGGTTGTCGTATCAAACCCAGGGGCTCCTGGATATGGCCTTTGAGAAATTGCGCAAATGTCCTGTGGACGCCGATATGAAAAGTGTTCTCTACACCTTGGCCCTGGATTTTGAAAGGAAACGTCAGTTCGGAAAAGCGGGGGTGGTGTATGATCACATCGCTCAAACGGATCCCCTCTTTAAAGACGTAAAAGAGCGGTCTCGTGCCGCGAAACAAGCCAGCGAATCGGGCGGAATCGCTGCTGGGTTGGGAGGGAAAGCGGGGGGAACCGTTGTTTTTGGAGCCGGGGCGGCCAAACCCACCCTGGGTCGGTATGAAATTGAAAAAGAATTGGGGCGCGGGGCGATGGGGGTGGTGTATTTGGGGCGGGACCCCAAAATCAATCGTTCCGTGGCGGTGAAAACCCTGCGGTTTGATGACGAAACAGACGCCGATTCCGCCAAGGCCATTCGCGACCGCTTTTTCCGTGAAGCGGAATCGGCGGGGACGCTGAACCATCCCCACATTATCCGGATCTTTGACGCGGGGGAAGACGGGGAGATCTCCTTTATCGCTATGGAACTTTTAGAGGGTGAAGATCTTAAAAAATGTGTGGAAAAAGCCAATCTCCTCCCGGTTTCCCAAGTGGTGGAGGATGTGGCCACCATCGCGGACGCTCTGGATTACGCCCACGTGCACGGGGTGGTGCACCGGGACATTAAACCCGCCAACGTGATGCGCTTGAAGGACGGAACGCTTCGGGTGACGGATTTCGGGATTGCGCGGATCACCTCCGCGTCCAAAACGGCCACGGGCACGGTGATGGGCACCCCCAGTTACATGTCGCCGGAACAACTGTCGGGAAAGAAAATTGATGGGCGGTCGGACCTGTTTTCCCTGGGCGTCATGCTCTACGAAATGTTGACCGGTGAAAAGCCTTTCGAAGGGGAAAGCATCGCGACCCTTCTTTTCCGGATCGCCAGTGAAGCCCATCCTGATCCTCGACTCCGTCGGCCCGATCGGATCAATGGGGCCTTGAGCGCGGTGATTGACCGCGCCCTTTCCAAAGATCCTGACCGCCGATACCAACGCGGGGCAGACATGGCGCGGGACTTGCGGGCGGTGGGTTCTGTCGCCGCGCCTCACGCCCCGCCCTCTTCCCCAGAAGCGATTGATTTGAACCCGGTCAAAACATCCATTGGGGAGGGGACCGTGGATCTGGGAAAAGAACCTGGAGGGGGAACCCCATGAACTTTGTCGCCACTGTTTTAACGGACACGGGGAAGGTCCGTCACCACAACGAAGATTCCTGTTTGTTGGACGATGAATTGGGTTTGGTGGTGGTCGCTGACGGGATGGGGGGGCACGCGGCGGGGGAAGTGGCCAGTCGTCTGGCTGTGGACGTGGTTCGGGATCAGGTCGCCCATGGGCTTCGGACCGGAACGATCCCCGCCTGTGGCGTTCCTCCGCCTCACTGGTCGGATCGGACGCGTCTTTTGGCGGCGGCGGTGTTCACGGCCAACGAGGTGATATACCAGGCGTCCCAGGAACGTGTCGAGCGTCAAGGGATGGGGACGACGATCGTGGCCGTTTTGCGAAACGGTTCCCGGCTTTCCGTGATCCATGTGGGGGACAGCCGTTTTTATTTGTTCCGGGGGGGGGAACTGGCCGTGGTCACGCGTGATCATTCCCTGGTGGCCGAACAGGTGGCTCAAGGGGTGTTGTCCCCTGCGGAGGCGGAGGCCTCCGAATCCGGGAACATTTTGACACGGGCGTTGGGGGTAGGGCCCACGATCGAGATGGATGCCGCCGAACCCACGGTCTGTCCCGGGGACCTGTTTCTTTTGTGTTCCGATGGACTAACCAAAATGGCGGACGATGAAATTTTGAAACAATCGGTCCGGGAGATCAACGATCCCCAACGACTTTGCCCGTTCTTAGTGCGTTTGGCTCTGGACCGTGGCGGCCGGGACAACGTCACCGTCGCTGTGGGGCGGGTCGGGAGGGAGCGGTTGTTGGATCGAGCACGGTCATTTTTTCGGTCAAAGATGCTTACTTCACGAAAGAATAAGGAAGGTCTCCCATGATAAAACTCATTCTGAAATTTAACGGCGCGTTGGTGAAGGAACTGACGGTGGTTGGTTCGGATATTTTTGTTGGCCGAAAACCGGAGAACGATTTGGTGATCGACAATCCAGCGGTTTCGGGAAAGCATTGTCGAATCTTTTGGGAGGGGGCCGGTTATTTTGTCGAAGATTTAAAAAGCACCAACGGGACTTTTTTGAGGGAACGACGGGTGGAACGTGAACTTCTACACCACAAAGACGAGCTGGCCATTGCCAAACATACCCTTGAATTTTATAACGATGAGGAAGTCCCTCCCTCCTCGCGTGCCGAACCGGCGGGTCCGGTGTCTTCGGACTCGACCGTGATTATGGCGGCCCCACCTCCCGCTGTGAAGGGGACGGAACGTGTGGGTTATCTCCGAATTTTGGCGGGGAGTAACGCGGTCCCCCTTCCGCTGACTCAGTTGACCACGTATATTGGGAAATCCGATCAAGCTCAGGTAAAATTAAAGGGGCTCTTCGCTCCCGATCTTGCGGCCTGCGTGGCAAAAAAATCGGACGGATATTATCTGACAGCGCTCAAAGAAAAAACCGTAAAACTGAACGGTAATCCCCTCATGGACCAGGCGGTGGTCCCCCTTAAAGAGGGGGATCTTGTGGACGCAGCAGGCCTCAAATTGATGTTTTTCCTGCAGGAGGCTAACCCCAAATAAACCGTGAGGAGAATTCCCTCTGTCCTTATTCAACTGAGTTTTTAAGGAAATCGGTGAATTCAAGCGGCTATTGCACCAAGCCATGAATTGAAGACCTCGTTTGGAGTTTTGTATCCCAAGCATTTCA
>JAEURZ010000019.1 GCA_016788905.1 Elusimicrobiota bacterium | reverse complement strand
GGTTTGTGGCTGGCCGTGGGGGGAGGGGGGGCGGTTTGCCTGGAGCGCCGCCAGCGGTGCCGGGCGGGCCGAAGTGTGGCGTGCCCGGCGGCGCAATGGGGCGGCGCTTGCGGAGGCCACCGCCTTGCACGGCATCTTTGAACCCATGACGACGGATGGGACGACCGTTCAACAGGCGGGGCGGTGGCGTTGTTGGGCCGAAACTGGCCCGGGGTTGCCACCGCGGCTTTTGTCGGTGGGAGGCCGACGGGCGGAAGCCCGACATATACCCCCCCTGGGTATATGTGCTTGCCTCGCAAGCTCGGCCGACTATTAGTGTCCCTGGGGGCACTTAATTAAAGCCCCGCCAGGGCGAAGCCCTGGCCCACCGCCCGGCCCCGCTTTTACCACCTCTTGCCTTTGCTTTGCGCGCGAGGGCTGGATCCCAAAAGGGAGAGAGGGGCCGGGGGGTGGGACAACCGACAGGCCGAACGGCCTGGCGGTGGCGGGGCGACAGGGCGTCAGCGGCAACCAGGTTTTCCCCGACTGTGGAGCTGGGCCGCCGCGTGGGTGTCGTGGCGGACCGGCGGACGTCTCCAGGGCGGGGGTTTTTGACCGAGGCGGGGGAGCCGAGGAAATGGTTGGAGGGCGCTAGCCCGGAAACCACCGAACCAACCGGAGCGATCCGCTGGGGTTCTTTTTCCAACACGCCAAGCGAGCCGGGCGGCGGCGCGGGGGTTTCGTGCCGACGCGCGGCGAGCGACCTTCCGGCGTTTCCGCCGGAGCGACCCGCCGGGTTTTCTTTTTCCGGAACCGAACCAAGCGCAGTGGGTTTTTCCGGTGCTGTTGGTTTTGATGTTCACCGGGTTTTGGTTTTTCGGATCACCAGGCGAATCGATCCCGGGACGCGGACGTTATGCGTTCGTGATGTCATTGCTGATGGTGGGGTGGCGATACGTCACGATGGGCGGCCCGGGTATAGCGGTCACAAATTCAAAGAAGAGGCGGAAGATGAAAAAAACGCGAACCCATGCGGTGGGCCTGGCGGCCGACGGATGTGGCGGCTGAATCGGCAGACAAGGCCCCTTAATCCGGGTCCTACCCGTTGGGAAGGTCGCGGCTTCCTTCGCCGCTCCACCACCGAGCCTTGGTGTGGCCACGCGGCATGGCCGCCCCAAGGCCAGCGGGCCCGCAATCGCGGTCGCAATCACACCGACGGTTCAAATCGAAAACTTGGATGGCCGCAGATAATATTGCCCTGTCAACAAATAGTTGTCCCAAAATTTATGTGCGATGTTTGGGTAGGTGATGGTCACGATAAGTTTGGGCGGCTTCTGATATGCCGAATATTTTTCAGATATTTTCGAGTGATTTTGAGACGAGATGTTGTTTAAGTTGTGTTGTTCTGGAGAACACTCATGAATATATATAATATTCAACGTTTCCTAATTGCCCGGGGAGCTTTTTAAAGAAAAGGGAATTCGCCCTTGGCTAATACCTAATTAACTAAATGCGTCCCTCTAACGCTGGATCTTTGAGATTCTGGGGGGTGAAATTTCCCTTGGGCTACTTGATTTCTTGTCCCTTGGACCCCCTTCGGGCATGGGAAATTTTTTAATTAAATGGTCCTGAGTAAAATAATCGTTATAATTCCCCGTTGGTTTGGGGATAACTAGGAGGGTTCAAAATGAAATTATGGGTGTATGCGAGTGTTGTGTTCCTGGGGGTGGGGTTGATGGGGTGCAACCGGAATATGGGAAGCCGGTTGACGGAAGGCAGGGCGGGATCCGAGGCGGCTGTGGCCCCGACGAGTGTAGAGGAAGCTGTTACCAAAGGCGTGGCGGAATCAGTGGGCGCTCTTATTAGTCAGGATTTAGCCGCCAAGGCGACGGCAATGGTTGATTGCAGTACGGGGACGCGCACCGCGACCTTTCAATGGGTGGATGTCCCGCCCAGCGTTTACGGTAGCACGCGCACCTATACGTTTAACGGAGTACAATATACAACCTCTTTCCAGAGCCGATCGACGGGTGGGCGGCTTCGCTTTAGTAACCATTACAATGGGACCTGTCTGACGTTTTCCAATTATGACACCGGAAAATTAAAATACGAAACAGAGTTGACCTCCATCGGTTCCAATGGGGATGGCTATGTATCCTACCAAGAATCAACCTACACTTATTGGAGCACCGGCATTGCCTATGTTGTCCATTACAACTGGGGGCAGATAACGAACGGTAAGGTTTTTGGTGATACCAGAACCTACACGGGGTTCATTAAATACGCGAGCTGAGGGGTACGGGATTAGGAGCTCTTTTGTGATCAATAGGATTAACTAGGGATTTCCGCTGGGAACATTCCCTTGTCTCTTGTCTAAGTGACAAAGGACAAAGGGGACGTACTTAGTTAATTAGGTTATTGACTTCGCAGGGGTTGCTTGGTATCTTTCATTTCATGCCGCGCCAAGCACGCCTTGATTCCCCCGGACTCCTTCACCACGTGATCGCTCGGGGTATCGAACGGCGGTCGATTTTTTACTCATTGACCGATTACGTGGATTTTTTGTCCCGCATCGAAATCAACCATTCGCTATACCCCTGTCAGATCTTCGCATGGGCTCTCATGCCAAACCACTTTCATCTCTTGATTCGCTCGGGGGCGCAGGGGATCTTCCCATTTATGAAGCGGCTGATGACGGGTTACGCCGTCTCGTTTAATCACAGACATAAGCGGGCCGGACATTTTTTTCAAAATCGATATAAATCGGTAGTCTGTGAGGAAAATTCGTATCTCCTTGAGCTTGTTCGGTACATTCATTTAAACCCCTATCGGGCGAAAATAGTCAAAAACATGCAGGAACTATCAGTGTTCCCTTACACGGGTCATTCTGTGTTGTTGGGCAAGAAGCCATGCTCTTGGCAAAATAGGGAAGAGGTCTTGTCGCTATTCTCTAAGGATTCCTCGTCGGGGATCAAAGGTTACATCCGATTCATGATGGAAGGGGAAAACCAAGGGGCCCGCCCCGATTTGATGGGGGGTGGTCTGATTCGGAGTCAAGGGGGAATTCGAGCGGTTCTGTCAAATAGGCAGAGCGGTGCCCGGGAAGCCTACGATTCCCGGATTTTGGGGTCGGGAGATTTTGTCAACGACGTTTTAAGGCTGTCGGAAAAGAAAACTGAGTTGGAGTATGAACTTAAAAGGAAAGGGGTGGGGATTACTGATGTTGCAAAGAAGATAGCAACCGAGGAAGGGGTGGAAGAAACGGATCTGTATGGTCGAGGGCGGACGAGGGCCATATCTCGGGCAAAGGCGCGATTGATCCATATTGGGGTAGAATATCTTGGTCGGACCAATCGTGAAATGGCCCTATTAACAAGGATGTCGGACCCGTCTGCAAGTGACGCCAGGCGAAAGGGGGCGGACCTATTTAGGGGAAAAGACATTCGCCCTTGGCTAATACCTAATTAACAAAATGCGTCCCTCTTGTCTTTGCGGTGAACGGAATCGAATTTAGATCAATTTTTTGTCAAGGAGAAGATGTCATGACCAAACTGATTATTGGAGCTAACATTCGGGCGAAACCCGACCGGATTCAGCTGGTCAAGGCTGAGCTTGAGAAGCTGGTTCCGATTACACGTGCTGAAAAAGGGTGCATTCAGTATGATTTACACCGGAACAACAATGATCCAGCCCATTTTATGTTTTATGAAATATGGGAATCGCGCGAATTGTGGCAGGCGCATATGAAGGCTCCGCATCTGGTCGCATACCGGCAGGCCACCGAGAGTGTTGTAGAGGAATTCAGACTCGATGAGATGACCCGGAACCTTTGACCAACCCCAGAGACCTGGAGGTTTCCCCTATGAAAGCTGTTGCGCTTACACATTATCTTCCCGTTGATGATCCGAAGGCGTTTATTGACGTGGAACGGCCCATGCCCACGGTAGGGGGGCGCGATCTTTTGGTTTCCGTTAAGGCGGTGTCTGTTAATCCGGTTGACACTAAAGTTCGCAAGCCAAAAGCACAGGTTGAAGACCCGCCCCGTATTCTGGGTTGGGACGCCAGTGGGGTGGTGGAGGCCATTGGCCCGGAGGTCACGCTTTTTAAACCGGGGGATGAAGTGTATTACGCGGGGGATATCACACGACCCGGATCCAACGCGGAATTTCAGTTGGTGGACGAACGTATTGTAGGGTTCAAACCGAAGAGTCTTGGTTTTGCAGAGGCCGCGGCCCTGCCACTCACCACGATCACTGCTTACGAATCGTTTTTTGATCGTTTGGGCATTGATCGTGACGGGGGCGACAAAGGACAGTCCATTCTCATTATTGGCGCGGGAGGGGGCGTGGGATCGATCGGAATTCAGCTCGCCAAGGCGGCCGGGCTTGTGGTTATTGCCACGGCTTCGCGCCCAGAGACGACAAATTGGGTCAAGGAGCTTGGGGCGGATCACGTGGTCAATCACCGGGAACCCATGGTTCCCCAAGTTCGTGCCCTTGGGTTTAAACACGTGGATCACATTGCGATTTTCAAGGACATGCTCCATTGGGAGGCAGCGGTTGAACTGATCCGGCCCCAGGGGGGAATTGTCACAATTGATGACACCAGCCTTCCGATGCCCATGGAAGGAATGAAAATAAAAGCCGCCAGTCTCCATTGGGAATTTATGTTTGCACGAGCCATGTTTAAAACACCGGATATGATCGAACAGCATAAATTGCTGAACTATGTGGCCGAAGAAATCGACGCTGGGCGAATACGCACCACACTTAGTAAAGTTTTAACCCCGATCAACGCCGAAAACATTCGAGCGGCCCACGCGCTTGTTGAAACGGGACGGGCAAAAGGAAAGATCGTCGTTCAATCGTTCTAAACTATAGACCAATAGGGGACGTGAAAAGCTGTTCTGTTTAGGAGAAAAGGAATTCGGTCTCGGCCAATACCTAATTAACTAAATGCGTCCCCCTTCGTGAGGGGAAAATGAAAAAAAGTGGTCATCCGATTGGGGTGTTTGATTCGGGGGTGGGGGGGTTGACGGTGTTGCGGGCGTTGGCTCGGCTTCTTCCTTCGGAGAGTTTTATTTATGTGGGGGATACGGCTCGGGTGCCTTATGGGAGCAAGTCGCCTGAGGCGGTGCGGCGGTTTTCGCTGGAGATTGCGCTTTTCTTTCGTCGCAAAGGTGTGAAGATGATGGTTACGGCTTGCAACACGGCGAGCGCGTTGGCGTTGTCGGAATTGCGGGCGTTTATGTCGGTGCCGGTTCTGGGGGTGATCGAGCCTGGGGCACGGGCGGCTTTGGCTTCGACCCGGACCGGGCGGGTCGGGGTTATTGGGACAGAGGCAACCATCCGGAGTCAGGCTTACGATGAGGCGATTAAACGTTTGGACAAAACGGTCCGGGTGTTTGGTCGTTCGTGCCCTCTCTTTGTTCCCCTCGTCGAAGAAGGGTGGTTGAACCATGAGGTCACCCAGCGTGTGGCTTCACTTTACCTGAAACCCTTTTTGAAACATAAGATCGATGCCCTGGTTTTGGGGTGCACGCACTACCCGCTCTTGAAATCCGTTCTGCGCCGCGTGGTGGGGCGTGTGGAACTCATTGATTCGGCCGAAGAAACGGCGAAGGCCGTTCGCTCGCGGTTGGAGCAGGACGGGCTTCTTTTGCACGGGCGAAAGAAGGGTGTTCTTTCCTATTTCTCTTCCGACGACCCGCTCAAATTTGAACGGCTGGGGTCGCGGTTTATGGGGGAAGCCCTTCCGACGGTTCGTCGCATTCAACTGGGCGGCATTGACCGATGACGCGGGCGAAGGCCATTGTCCTCCTTTCCGGAGGGCTGGATTCCGCGACCGCCTTGGGCTGGGCTCAAAAAGTTAAAAAGTGGGACTGCCGCTGTCTCCTATTCAATTACGGTCAACGGCATCAACGGGAACTCCGGGCGGCCCGGGCCATCGCCAATCAGGCGGGGTGCCCCGTGCGGGAGGTTCGCTTTCGATTGCCTTGGGGTGGGTCCAGCCTTATTGATAAAAAAGTGTCGGTGCCCTCCCACTCCCTGGCGTCCATTGGTCATGGCCGATTGCCCAATACCTATGTGCCCGCGCGGAACACTATTTTTATTTCTTTCGCCCTCTCTTGGGCCGATACGATTGATGCCGAGAACATTGTGATTGGCGCCAACGCGTTGGATTACTCGGGATACCCGGACTGCCGGCCCCTCTATCTTCGGGCCATGCAGACCGCGGGCCGACAGGGGACCCGTCTGGGTGCGGAAAAGAAACGGCCGCTCCGCCTGTGGGCCCCGCTTTTACAGCTCTCCAAAGCCGACATTATTCGGAAGGGTGTGAAGCTTCACGTCGCCACTCACCTCACCTGGTCCTGCTATCAGGGAAGGGTTCGGCCGTGTGGTCTCTGTGACTCTTGCCGGTTGCGGGCGGAGGGGTTCCGTCTGGCGGGTATTCCGGACCCCGCGTCCCGACGGAATGTGCTATCCTAGCGAAGCCAAACGCACCCTTTCCTATGACAGACGAATCCCCTCCCCTGACCGAATTCCCCGCACCCCCCCTGGGGCGTGTGGCTGAAATTTTTTCCACCCTCCAAGGCGAAGGGTTGCACGTGGGTCAGCGGCAGGTCTTCGTCCGTCTTGCTGGGTGCCCTTGGCGCTGTCGCTACTGCGATACGCCGAACAGTTTGGGGTCGGAAGGGCACCCCACCCTGTCGCTTCCGGACGTTTTGGAAAAAGTGAAAGCTTTGCAAGCTGTCCGAGATCATTCCGCGGTGAGTGTCACGGGGGGAGAACCCCTGATGCAATCGGAATTTCTCTCCGCCCTTTTACCCGCGATCCGATCGATGGGATTGCGAACTTATTTAGAAACGAGCGCCACGCACCCCCACCTGTTCCGGTCCCTGGCTCCGCTCTGTGATGTGGTGGCCGCGGACATTAAACTTCCTTCGGCGATCGGTCGTGCTTTGTGGGCGGAACACGAAGAATTTCTCCGCTTGGCGGGCGATCGGGTGTTCGTTAAAATTGTTTTGACCGCCCAAACCACGGAGGATGAACTGGAAATGGCTGTAAATCTATTGTCGCGGTTAACGCCGGTGCCTCCTTTGGTTCTTCAACCCGTCACGCTCATCGGGGACCTGGAAGGTCGCCTGCTGGACGCCGAATCTGTGGCGCCTGTTCAGATTCTTCCTCCGCCACCGGCCCGGTTGGTGGGGTTTTGGGATTGGGCTCGGCAACGGATTCCCGTGGTTAAACTGGTTCCGCAGATGCATCCCATTTGGGGCTTACCTTGAACCACCGACGCGTGGCCTCGGCCCCACACGAAAAAACTGTGGATCGTCCCTTGCCCTCGGCTTCCGAAGGGATCGGGCTTCCGTTTGTGCGGCTGAAACCCCAAGAAGACCGTCGTGTTCGCCGCGGACATTTGTGGGTTTTCTCTAACGAAATTGAGCGGGCGGCGGAAGGCGTGGAGCCGGGGGCCGCGGTGGAATTTCTCACGTCTCGGGACGAGCGGTTGGGGATTGGCTTTTACAACAAACAGTCGTTGATTGCGGGGCGGCTTCTCGATCGGCGGGAAACGTCCATCGACGCTCCGTTTTTTACCGGCCGTCTTCAGCACGCGCTGAATTTACGGAAACGCTATTTTAACGACAACGCATACCGCTGGGTGCATGGGGAATCGGATGATTTGCCGGGGCTGGTCATCGATCGTTACGGCGACGTTTGCGTGATTGAATCTTTTGCCGCAGGGATGGATCGACTTCTTCCCTTGATTGTGGAAGCCGTGAAAACCTTTGGACCTTGGAAGGCGATCGTTCTTCGCAACGACGCGGCGGCCCGACGGTTGGAACATGTGCCGGAAGAGGTTCGCGTGATCGAAGGATCTCTGGAAACGCCTCACTGGTTTGAGACCGAGGGGATGACCCTGGCGGCGAATCCGTTGCAAGGGCAGAAGACCGGGTTTTTCTTTGACCAACGTTCCAATCGATCCGCCCTGGCGGCGTTGGCCGCCGGACGTACCGTTCTGGATGTGTTTTGCCACACCGGCGGGTTTGGCCTTTGGTGCGCCAAGGCCGGCGCCAAGCACGTGCTGGGGATCGACGCGTCTGCTCCCTCGTTGGAGTTGGCCCAGCGCAGTGCCGAGAAGAACGGGTGGGCGTCGCTCTGTTCCTGGGAAAAGGCGGACGCCTTTGACCACTTGACGCAATCCAAAGAGACCTACGATATCGTTGTGTTGGATCCCCCGCGGTTCGCGTCGACCAAAAAGAATTTGCCTGAAGCCATCAAGGCTTATGTGCGTTTGAATACCTTGGGGTTGAAGCGTGTGACCGGGGGTGGATTTATGGCCACCGCCAGTTGTTCTCAACATGTGAGTCGAGACGATTTTCGTCAGATTATCGCCCGCGCGGCTCACGAGTCCAACCGGAAAGTGAAAATGGTTTACCAGGGGGGGCCCGGACCGGATCATCCGGTTCGTCCTTCCATGCCCGAAACCGATTACCTCAAGTTCGCGATTCTGCACGTTGTTTGATTGTATTTGATCCATTCCTACGACAGCAATCACTAACATGTGTTCTGCCCTAAAATCTCTGTTGAACAGACTTTGTTATCGACAAGGAAGGGGGAGTGTCGAATGAGGAGCGAATCATTCCCTCTCCCCAACCCTCTCCCGCTCGCGGGAGAGGGAGGCTCTTTCAGAGGGATAAAGAGAATCGATTCTTCCGGTCGTCAAATGTTCGTTTTCAGCGATGTGAATGGTCTTCTGGGGCCGGTCAAAATCTGGCAAAATAAAACCTATGTTTAAGAAAATAAAAAATATTCATTTTGTGGGAATAGGTGGGTCCGGCATGAGCGGGATCGCTGAAGTTCTTCTCACCTTGGGCTATTCGGTGTCGGGGTCGGACGCGAAAGAATCCGACGTGACGCGCCGGTTGGCGGGAATGGGGGCGAAGATCTTTCTGGGGCATCGCGCGGACCACGTGGGCGGCGCTCACGTGGTGGTGACCTCCACGGCGGTTCAGCCGGACAACCCTGAAGTGATCGAAGCCCATGGGCAAAAAATTCCTGTTATCCCTCGGATTGAAATGTTGGCCGAATTGGCCCGGCTGAAATACACCATTGCTGTCGGTGGCACCCACGGCAAGACCACGACGACGTCGTTAATTTCACTCGTTCTTCAGGCGGGCGGTTTGGACCCCACGGTGATCGTTGGGGGGCGGATGCACAATTTGGGGACGGGAGCCCGGGTGGGCCGGGGAGAGTATCTGGTGGCCGAAGCGGACGAATCCGATGGATCGTTTTTAAAACTTGCGCCCACCCTGGCGGTTGTGACCAACATCGATGATGACCACTTGGACTATTGGGGAACCCTCTCAAATTTAGTGTCGGGATTTGAACGATTTGCCAACAAGGTCCCTTTCTACGGGCGGGTGATCTTGGGCGTGGATGATCTGGGATCTCGGAAAATTGGGGACAAGATTCGACGCCCTCTCCTCACCTACGGGATTTCCCCAGACGCGGACATCCAGGCGCGGGACATCTGTCCTGGGCCGGAGGGAACGACGTTTTCGGTGTACCGGTTCGGGACACTTCTGGGGGACATTCACTGGAATGTTCCCGGACGGCACAACGTGATCAATTCTTTGGCCGCGGTGGCGGCCGGGTTGGAGTTGGATGTTCCCTTCCTCAAAATTGCGGAAGCCTTGGCGTCGTTTCAAGGGGTGGGCCGTCGGTTGGAATGGAAGGGAGAGCGGGGCGGCGTCGCCGTCATGGACGATTACGGTCACCATCCCACAGAAATTAAGGCCACTCTTCAGGCGTTGAAAGAGCGGTTTCCCCAACGGCGAGCGGTTGTCGTGTTTCAACCCCATCGGTATTCACGCACCCGAAACTTAGCGGACGAATTCGCGGCAAGTTTTTCCCAAGCGGACGTGGTGGGGCTCCTGGACATTTACGCGGCCAGCGAGGCCCCTCTTCCCGGGGTGACGAGCGACTGGTTGGCGGAACGGGTTCGGGCCCAAGGCGTTTCCGTGACTCGCTTAACCGCCGAAACAGGGCCCGCAACACTTCGCGGGTTGGTCAAAAAAGGTGACGTTGTTCTCACCTTGGGGGCCGGTGACGTGTGGCGGTGGGGCGAACAGTTACTGGCCGCCCTCGCTCCTGCGTCTGCCCCATGACCGTTCCCCTGGCTGAAGAACTCCGATTTCTTTTCCCTTCCCTCAAAACGGATGAACCGCTTTCACGCCATACCTCCTGGGGAATCGGAGGACCTGCGGATTTTTACGTGGAAGCTAAATCACGCAACGAAGTGGAAACCCTTTTCGCTTGGACGAAGGCCAGGGGGCTCCCCCTCACGATTTTGGGGCAGGGATCGAACCTGTTGGTGAGCGATAGGGGTCTGCGCGGGGTGACTTTACGACTGCGGGGTGAATTTGAAACGTTGCGTTTCGCGGGGGACCGTGTGGTGGCGGGGGCCGGAGTCCTTTTGCCCCAATTGGCTCGCGCCGCGGCGGAGAGGGAACTGACGGGTGCCGAGCCTTTTTGCGGCATTCCCGGAACCGTGGGGGGGGCTTTGCGAACCAACGCGGGGACACCGGAAGGGGATATCGGGCAATTGGTTCGGGAAGCGGAATTTTTGGACGCGGAGGGGCGCCCACGCCGTTTAACCCGGGACGAAATTCGCTTTTCATATCGGGAGTCCAGCCTCTCCGGATTGATCCTTCTTTCCGTCGAGCTTCAATTGAGAGCGGGGACCAAAAATGATATTCTGACCGCGATGGATCGGCAGTTGAAACGCCGCGCCGAACGGCAACCTTTAGGGACCAAAAACTGCGGTTCGGTTTTCAAAAACCCGCCTGGGGACCACGCCGCCCGGCTGATCGAAGAGGTTGGGCTGAAAGGGTTTCGCGTCGGGGGGGCCCAGGTGTCTCTCAAACACGCCAATTTTATTGAGAACGTGGACCGGGCAACGGCCGCGGATGTTTACGCCATTATTGACGCGCTTCGCGGCGCGGTGCGGCAACGGTTTGGGATTGAACTGCAACTTGAAGTCTGGACGGTGGGAGACCCACATGAAACTTGATCTGTCTCTATTAAAGCGTCGGCGGATCGCCGTTCTCTTTGGCGGGGCTTCTTCGGAGCGAGAAATTTCCATCCGAAGCTCGGCCGCCGTGCGGGGCGCTCTCCGGCGATTGGGTCTTCCCCATGGGGCCATTGATTTGAGCCCCCGGGTGGCCGAGACTCTTCGTCGCCAAAAAATAAATTTGGTTTTTCTTACCACACACGGGACCACCGGAGAGGACGGGCGGCTTCAGGGTCTTCTGGATGTTATGGGAATTCCTTACACTGGGAGTGGCGTTCGCGCCAGCGCCCTTGCCATGCACAAACCCACGGCGAAACGACTTTTTGAAAGTGCCGGGTTGGCCACACCCCGTTGGACAGTGTTTCGTAAGGGGGAGGAAGCTTCCCTGGCCGCGGCGGGTCTTTCGCTTCCCCTCGTGATCAAGCCCGCGGGCCAAGGGTCGGCGGTGGGGGTCACTGTCGCGCGGACTCGGGCGGGGGTTCGGGCTGGGCTTGCGGCCTCGTGGCGGTTGGAAGACGAAGCGTTGGTGGAAGAGTATGTTTCTGGACCAGAGATTACTGTGGGATTGTTGGGGGACCGCGTTTTGCCGGTGGTCGAGATTGTGCCCAGCCATTCCTTTTACGATTTTCATTCGAAGTACGCGCCGGGCGGGTCTCGGCATTTGATTCCCGCCCGTGTATCGGAAGCGACCCGGCGGAACGCCCAGGAAATGGCGGTGGCGGCTTTTCACCTATTGGGGTGCCGCCATATGGGTCGGGTTGATTTGTTGGTGGGAAAAAACGGGCGTCCCACCCTTTTGGAGGTCAACACGTTGCCGGGGATGACGGACACCTCCCTCTTGCCCGACGCGGCCCGAGCCGCGGGGGTTTCTTTTGATTCGCTGGTGGGCACGCTCCTCACCCTTGCCCTTCGCGATTCGTAATGCCGCCGCGCCGAAAAAAGAAACACAAGGTGGTGATGCGTCGGACACGGGTCGCATACCGTTGGCGATTTTTTGGGGAAACAATGGCTTTGTGGTTCAAACGGTTGGTGTTTGTGGGGTCGGCGATGGGGTTGGCGTGGGGCGCCTATGGGGTTTGGGAAAAAGCAGTGCTCCTCACGGTGACCGGGGTCGAGGTGCAAGGGCCTCTTTTGTCGGGTTGGGCGGAAGCGCCGCCAGTCAAGAAGGGTCAGCCGTTGTTTTCTTTTTCAGTGGACCAGATCGAGCAGCGGATTCGGGAACGGTATCCCCAACTTAGGAGCGTTCGCGTGAGGCGCGCTTGGGACCGGAGCGTGCGGATTCAGCTTGAGCTTCGGACACCTGTTGCCAAAATATCGGTGGGCCCGGACCGCTGGAACGGTGTGGATTCGGGTGGGGTTCTTTTTCCTCTGGAAGGGGCGGGGGCTCACCTGCCTATCTTGAGTTTGCCCAAGGAGGAAGGGACCACCGCCACCGCTTTGCCCTTTCTGGCGGCGCTTCGGGCGGCGAAAGAGTCCTGGACGGATGGCCTCTACAAACTTAAAATATCGTCCGACGGGGATGGGGTGCTCTATTTGGCGGGGGATGTTCCACTTCATTGGGGAAAAATTCGGACCGACCCTCACCTCGTCGCCCAGAAGGCCCGACGGTTTGGGCGGGTGCTGTTGGAACCCGAAGCAATCGGTGGAATTGATAACGCGCGTTTTGTGGACGACCACCGTGTGGTGATTCAGCCGCGCGGGACCGTTGTTCAGAAGAAGGAGCGTCATGGCTAAACCAGAATTCTTGACAGGATTGGATATCGGAAGTGCCCAGGTGGTGGCGGTGATCGCTCGACGGGATCCGGACGCGGAGACGGCAGAAGTGATCGGCGCCGCTCGTTACCCTTGCGCCGGGTTGAAGGGCGGTGTGGTGATCAATATCGACGAAACGGCGCGCGCCATCACTCGTGCCGTCGAAGCCGCGGAAGAAATGGCGGGCCAGGTGGGCCATTCTAAAAACGTTTTGATCGGGGTGCGGGGCAGTCATTTGCAGACGTTCATCCATCACGGGGCCATGAACATCGCCCGAACGGACAAGGAAATCACCGCGGCGGATCGGGATCAGGTGGTGGAAAGCACGAAAGCGGTCCCCATTTCGCCGGACCGAGAAATCGTGCACGTGATCCCTCAGGATTTTATTTTGGACCGTCAAAGCGGCGTGCCGAACCCCGTTGGCATGGAGGCCATGTTGTTGGAGGTTGACGTCCACATTGTGACGGCCAGCCAAAGCCATTTGAACAATGTTTGGAAAGCCATCGCCCGGGCTGGGTTTGAAGTGGAGGAGCCCATTTACGGGTTGCTGGCTGTGGGCGACACGGTGGTGACACAGGAGGAGAAAGGGTTGGGTTGTCTTCTGGTGGATTTGGGTGGCCAGACGACGGGCCTTGCCGTGTACGCTGACGGAAGCGTGCGGTTCACCAAAGAATTGGCGGTGGGGTCTGACGCCATCAGTCACGATTTGTCTCACGCGCTTCGCACGTCGTATCTGCAGGCTCAGAAAGTGAAAGAGCTTCACGGCGCGGCCAGCCGGCCGTTGGCGGAAGGAAATTTGGAAGAGGAGATCGAATACACCAGCGTTGACGGTCGGACGCCCCGGCGGATTAAGCGCGCGGCGATTTTTGATTACATCGCTCCGCGGGTGGAAGAAATCTTTACGTTGATTTCTGAGGAGTTGCAACGGTCCAACTACGCCGATCATGTGGCGGGGGGTGGGGTGATTCTGACCGGCGGGGGCGCGCAGCTGAAAGGGATTGCCCAGGCCGCGGAACAAATTTTGGATCTGCCGGTCCGGATGGGGCTTCCGCAGAACATGGGTGGCGCGCCGGACGTGGTGTCGAACCCCGGTTACGCCACGGCGTTGGGGTTGATCACGTATCGGCACTTGGGGGATTGGGCGCGCAGTCGTCGCGCGTCCCGTCGGGTGGGGTTGGGGCACCGTCTGAAATCGTTGGTGGAGGATTTCTTTTAATGGTCCAAATTAAGTTTAGCGAAGATTTTAACGAACAACCCGCGTCCATAAAAATTATTGGTTTAGGGGGGGCGGGCGGGAACGCCATAAATCGCATGATCGAGGCGGGGCTCTCTCATGTGGAGTTCATCGCCGCCAACACGGATTCCCAGGCGCTTCGGCGCAACAAGGCCCCGGTTCGCCTTCAGTTGGGCGAACGCATCACGAAAGGGTTGGGCGTGGGTGGAAATCCCGTTTTGGGCCGTCAGGCCACGGAGGAGAGTCGCGACCGATTGGCGGAAATTATGACCGGGGCGGACATGGTGTTCGTGACCGCGGGGATGGGCGGTGGAACTGGGACGGGTTCGGCCCCTGTGGTGGCTCAGATCGCCAAAAGTTTGACCCCCGCGCCCCTCGTGGTTGGGGTGGTGACGCGGCCTTTTGATTTTGAAGGGATGGTTCGGAAAAATCAGGCGGATCAAGGTATCGAGGAACTGCGGGCCCATGTGGACACTCTTTTGGCCATTCCCAACGACCGTCTTTTTGAGATCATTGATCAAAACACCACTTCCATTGAGGCGTTCCGTGTGGCCGACAATGTGTTGCGCCAGGCCGTTCAGGCCATTACCGATGTGATCACTCGCCACGGTTTGATCAATGTTGACTTCGCCGACGTCCGAAGCATCATGGCCGGAGCGGGGGAAGCGTTGATGGGGATGGGGGAAGCTCGGGGGTCTGGGCGGGCTTTGGAAGCGGCCAAAACCGCGATTCAATCTCCCCTGCTGGAAAACGTCACCATCGACGGGGCCAAGGGGCTTTTGGTGAACATCAGCGGGAACAAATCCATTACCTTGTTTGAAGTGAAGACCGCTATGGATTTTATCAAGAACGCCGCCAGTTCGGACGCCCACGTGTTTTACGGGCAGGTGTTCGACGACGGGTTGGAAGAACGGTTTATGGTGACCGTGATCGCCACGGGGTTCCCCCCCGCACGTCGGGAATCGGTTCGTTTGGGTGGCACGCCCCGCCGGTTGTTGCGGGAAGGGGATGCGGCGCCCGCTGTTCGCTCGCCCTCGCACCGGCCGCCGGTGGAACTTCCTTTGGGAGAGGACGACCTTCGACGACCCGCTTACCTCCGCCGCAAGGCGCGGAAGCTCGGGTAAGGGAGACTCTATGGAAGCGCGCCAAATTTTACAGTCCCTTTTGAAAGAGGTGACGGATCGGGTGGCCTCGGACATTCACATTGGGCCCGGATTTTCCCCGATGCTTCGCCTGCACGGGGAGTTGGAGCCCGCCCATTTTGACCAGGTGCTGTCCCCGGAAGACACGCGGGCGTTGGCCTATCTGATCATGGGGGAAAAACTTCGGGTGCGTTTTGAACAAAAAAACGAGGCGGACCTGGCGTTCTCGGTGGCGAACGGGGCGCGGTTTCGAGCGAACATTTACACGCAGCGGGGGTTGGTGAATCTGGCGTTACGTGTCATTCCGTCGGTCATTCCCACCTTTAAGAGCTTGGGATTGCCGACCGTGGTTCAGGCCATGGCTGAAAACCAGCGGGGACTTATTTTGATTAGTGGGACCACCGGGTCTGGAAAATCCACCACCCTGGCCGCGATGGTGGACCACATCAATTCCACGCGGAAGGCCCATATCTTGACCATTGAAGATCCCATTGAGTTTGTCCACAAAAATAAAAAGTCCATCGTGAATCAGCGGGAGTTGGGTTTGGATACGCTGAGTTACGCGGAAGCCCTCCGCTCGGCCATGCGTGAGGACCCCGACGTTATTTTGGTGGGAGAAATGCGGGATTTGGAAACGGTTTCGGCCGCCATCACCGCGGCCCAAACGGGCCATTTGGTTCTCTCCACCATTCACACCACCAACACCATCCAAATTCTCAGTCGGATCATTGACCTTTACCCGCCGTACCAACAGGTTCAGGTGCGACTGCAGTTAGCGGAAACGTTGAAAGGCGCGATCAGTCAGCGTCTTCTTCCCGTGGCTCATGGGAGCGGCCGTGTGGCCGCTTTGGAGATGATGGTCGTCACCCCGTTGATCGTTAAGGCCATTGAAGAAAATAGTTTTTCGGATATTTACCACGCGTTACGTAACGGCCAATTTTATGGGATGCAAACGTTTAACCAAGCGTTGATGGGGCTCTACAATGACGGGAAAGTGAAACTGGAAGACGCCATGGCCACGGCTTCCAATCCAGAAGAATTGATGTTGGCTATCCGTGGGATTGAGGCGGGCGCCACGGGGCACGATTTTACCCAGGGGTGAGATCCGCCTGGTTGCGGCGGGAGGGATGGGTTGTCCCTCGGGGGTGGGAAAAAACGTTGGGCGTGTTTGCGGCGGTTTCGACCCGTTCTTTGGGGGACATGAAAGACCCCCTCAATTTTGAACGGCGGGTGCGAACGCTGGGTTTTGAGTCTCCCGGATGGGTGGGAGGGCAGCAGGTGCATGGCCGGCGGGTGAGATTTGTGACGGGACCTCGGGCGGTGGACTGGGCCGCAACGGATGGCCTTCTGACGGGAAGAACGGGGTTTGCGCTTCGGGTGTTTACGGCCGATTGTGTGCCGGTTTTTTTGGTGGACCCCATACGAAAAGTTTTCGGGTTGGTGCACGCGGGGTGGCGGGGCGTTCAGAACGGAATTGTGGGTGTGGCCATGGCGGGGATTGCGCGTCGCTGTCGGGCGCGCCCAAAAGATCTTTATGTGACGATGGGGCCCCATATTCAATCCTGTTGTTGCGCTGTGGGGTCTGACGTGGCAGGGTTGTTTAAGGGAATCCCGGGGGCGGTGGTTCCGGGCAAGGGGACCTTTCGCGGTCGGCCCATGTTGAATTTGGCGGGGATGATTCGGGCTCAGGTGGTTCGGGCGGGAGGGCTTACCTCCCGAGTCACGACGGCGCCCTGGTGCACCGTTTGCGACCCTCATTTTTTTTCTTACCGGCGGGAACAAACAGACCGGAGACAAGTGGCGCTTTTACGCGCGAAGGATGAACTGACGGAATGACGAAACCAGACAAACAATTGGATCGATTGCGGGAGAACGTTGATCGGCTTGATGACCAAATTCTTGACGTTCTGAACGAACGGGCCGAAATCGTTCGCAAAATTGGACGGGTGAAGGCGGAACGCGGCGCTGACGTGGTGGCCGCTGGCCGGGAACGACAAATTTTGGAACGATTGGCCGCGGCCAACACGGGACCGCTTCCTCGGGAGGCCGTGGAGGATATTTTCAACACGGTCATCGCGAATTTTCGCCTTCTTCAAAAAAAACTCACGGTGGCGTATTTCGGGCCGGAGGCCACCTACACCCATCAGGCAGCGGTTCAGCATTTCCGTCGGGCGGAGTTCGTCCCTGAGAAGTCGATCGGGGATGTCTTTGCGGCGGTGGAGAACGGACGGGCGGATTACGGCGTCGTTCCCATCGAAAACTCTACGGAAGGGGTGGTGAATCACACCCTCGACATGTTTATGGAATCGGATCTCGTGATTTGCGCGGAGCGGGAAGATCCCATTGCCCATAGTTTGATGGCGGCGGCCGGGAACGTCAAGATTAAAAGCATCGCCTCGCACCCCCAGGCGCTGGCGCAATGTCGGAAATGGCTGGAAAGCCATAAGGCGGGTATCCCGGTGACGGTGGCCGCCTCGACTGCGGACGCGGCCACTCAAGCGGCATTATCCCCGGGGGTGGCCGCTATTGCCAGCCCCCTGGCGGCGAAACTTTACCACCTGAAAGTTTTGGCTCCCTCTATTCAGGACGTCAAAGAGAATCGAACTCGGTTTCTGGTAATTGGAAATAAAATTTCGGCTCCGTCCGGGTCTGGGCGGGACAAAACGTCTCTCATGGTTTCCCTCCGGGACAAGGTGGGTGCTCTGCACGAGCTGCTTGGTCTTTTCAAAGAGGCCCGTTTGAACCTGACCAAGATCGAATCCCGCCCCACGAAACGGCGCGCGTGGCAGTATGTTTTTTTTATTGATTTTTTGGGACACATTATGGAACCTCACGTGCAAAAGGTGTTCCTTGAATTGAAACGTACGGCCCTTATGGTGAAGATGCTCGGTTGTTACCCGAGGGCGGACTAATGGCCGCCGCGGGCGATTTGGATCCGTTGGTGCAACCCCGCCGGGAAGTGGCCGACTTTGAGCCCTACGTCCCTGGGCGGGACATGGAAAACGTTAAGCGGATGTACAAACTAAAGCGGGTGATCAAACTGGCGTCGAATGAAAACGCCATTGGTCCTTCCCCGAAAGCGTTGGCCGCTCTTCGCCCGGTTCCCCCCAAATTGAATCGGTACCCGGACGGGTTCAGCGCGTCTCTCCGTCACGCGTTGGCGATTCATCTGGGTGTGAAAGTGAGTCAGGTGTGTGTGGGAGCGGGTTCGGACGAGCTGATTGAAATTATCGCCAAAGCGTATTTGGGTCCTTCCGATGAAATTGTGGTGAGTGAGCACGCGTTTCTCCGTTACAAAATGGCGGGAGATTTGATGGGCGCCACCGTGGTCACGGTTCCCATGAATGTGATGACCCACGATTTGGAGGCCATGGCCGCCGCGGTGACGCCCCGCACGAAATTTGTTTTCATTGCCAATCCCAACAACCCCACGGGGACCTACAACACCAAAACCGAACTGGAAGAGTTTTTGATCACCCTTCCGGCCCGGGTGGTGGCGGTGGTGGATGAAGCTTATTTTGAGTTTGCCCGTGCCCGGCGCGATTACCCGAACGCCCTCGATTTCTTTAAAACCGGTCGGAACCTAGTGGTGCTTCGCACCTTCTCGAAAGCCTATGGGTTGGCTGGTCTTCGGTTGGGGTACGCTGTGGGACCGGAATCGGTGATTGACACGTTGGAGAGGGTGCGCCCTCCTTTTAACGTTTCTCTTCCGGCCCAGGCCGCCGGGGTGGCCGCGTTGACCGATAAGGCTCATCTGAAACGAAGCGTGGCCCTTGTGGCGAAAGAGAAAGAGAAAATGGAGCGGGAATTTAAAAAAATGGAAATCCCGGTGGTCCGATCGGCGGGGAATTTCCTGCTCATTCAGGTTTCGCCGCACCGGGGCGACGAGGTTTTTGAAGCCTTGCTCCGTAAAGGCGTGATCGTTCGCGTTATGGACGAATACGGTTTTCCTGAACACATTCGTGTCACCATCGGTCGGCCCGACGAGAATCGATTGTTTCTCGCGGCTTTCCGTGAAACAAGGAGCCTCCTATGATCGTTACGCTAAAAAGCGGCGCCAAAAAGTCTGATGTTCAAGCTGTGGTTGCCCGGATCAAAAAACTTGGGTTTGTTCCTCAATTGTCCCAGGGGGCGGAGCGGGTGGTGATCGGTGTGATTGGCGAGGGCAATAAGGCCATCGCCTACAAAGACGTTTTTCAATCCATGCCCCAGGTGGAGATGGTCACGCCGATTTCGAAACCCTACAAGGTCGTCAGTCGCGTGTTTAAGAAAACCAACACGGTCATCGACGTCAATGGGGTGAAGATCGGGGGAGAGGACATTGTGGTCATGGCGGGGCCCTGTTCGGTGGACACGAAAGAGAACTTAATGATCACGGCCAAAGAAATTAAAAAAGCGGGGGTGCAGGTTCTTCGTGGCGGCGCGTTTAAGCCGCGGACTTCCCCCTATTCCTTCCAAGGGTTAGGCGAGGAAGCCCTGAAATATATGGCGGAAGCCCGCCGACTTACGGGGATGCCGGTTATTACAGAGGTCATGGATCCCCGTCAGGTGGATTTGGTGGAACGCTACGCGGATATTCTTCAGATTGGTGCCCGCAACGCGCAAAACTATGACCTTCTCCGGGAAGTGGGCCGAACCCGGAAGCCCGCCATGCTCAAGCGGGGTATGGCCATGACCATTGAGGAATGGCTCATGGCGGCGGAGTACATTGTGGCCCGGGGAAACGAAAATGTGATGTTGTGTGAACGGGGGATTCGGACTTTTGAAACCGCGACCCGTTTTACGCTGGATCTTAACGCGGTGCCGGTTTTAAAGAAGCTTTCCCACTTGCCCGTGTTGGTCGACCCGTCCCACGGCGTGGGTGTGCGGGAATACATTGTGCCCATGGCCAATGCCGCCATCGCGGCCGGCGCAGACGGCATCATTATTGAGTGTCACCCGAACCCTGCCACGGCCCTTTCGGATGGGCATCAGGCTCTCCTCCCAACGGAACTTCATGAGGTCATGAAAGGGTTGCGGCGCGTGGCGGAAGCGGTCGGACGATCCCTGTAGAGGAGACCGCGTCTTGCCTCCCCCAAACCGAATCGTTCTGGTGGGCGTGGGTTTAATGGGGGGATCCCTGGGATTGGCGTTGCGAAAACGCGGCGGGGCGCGTGTGGTGGGATTGGCCCGTCGGGAAGAAACGCTCCGTGAGGCGCGTCGGCGGGGTGTGCTGCACGAGGGGTTTACGGACCCGGCACGCGCGTTGGATGGGGCTTCGGTCGTAGTATTTTGCGCGCCCGTTGATAAAATTGTTCCGTTGGTTCGGGCGTCGCGGCGGTTTCTTTCCTCCGGGAAGGCGCTCTTGATGGATGTGGGAAGCGTGAAGGGGCCCCTGGTCCGCGCGTTGGATCCTCTTTTCCTTGGGGAGAACGGGCCCGTTTTTGTGGGCGCTCACCCCATGGCTGGATCGGAAAAAACCGGGGTTCAAAACGCCCGGGCAGACCTCTACAAAAACGCCGTGTGCGCCATTACCCCCACCGCCCAAACCCCTGGACCTCGTGTGATTCAAGCGGTGAAATTTTGGAAGTCGGTGGGGGCTCGCCCTGTCCTGGTGGACGCCGAGACCCACGACCGGGCGGTGGCGTTGGTGAGCCATCTCCCCCATTTGATTGCGGACGCGTTGATTCTTTCGGCAGGGCGAGAGAACGGGGGGGCGGGGGGTGTTGCGCTGTTGAAAGAATTGGCGGCGGGAAGTTTCCGTGACGCGACGCGGGTGTCGGGTGCGGATCCGGCTCTCTGGCACGAAATATTTCGCATGAACGATCGGGCGGTTCGGGCGGCTCTTCGACTTTTTTCAAAGGAAATTAATCGCTTGGCCCGCGGGCGGTGGCCCTTGGCGGATTTGCGTCGGGCTCAAACGTTGAACGTCGCTTTTCGATCTCAGGAGAAGGCATGACTCTTTCCACATCCAGTCGTGTGGTGGTTCCCGGTGGGGCGTTGCGCGGGGAACTGCGACCACCACCCGATAAATCCATCACCCATCGTGCCGTTTTCCTTGCCGCGTTGGCCCAGGGGACATCGCGGATTGTTCACCCTTTGGTGGCCGATGACTGCGAGCGGTCCGCCGAGGCGTTCCGAACCTTGGGCGTGAGTATCGAATCCAACCCCAAAGGCGAATGGATTGTGGTGGGCCGCGGTCTTTACGGGTTGAGGGAACCCGCCGGGGATCATCTCTATTGCGGGAATTCAGGGACCACCTTGCGTTTGATCGCCGGTGTGTTGGCGGGGCAACCTTTCGCCACGAAACTTATGGGAGACAAGAGCCTCTCCAATCGTCCCATGGCTCGCGTGGTTGACCCTCTCGTGAAAATGGGCGCTGAAATTACAGCGCGCAAAGGATGTTTAGCCCCTCTGCACGTTCATGGCCGCCGGCCGCTTCGCGCGATTGAATGGAAAAGCCCGGTGGCCAGTGCGCAGGTGAAATCGTGTGTTTTGCTGGCGGGCCTTTACGCGGAGGGGACATCCACAGTGGAAGAACCCTTTCGGTCCCGTGACCACACGGAGCGCATGCTCTCGGCTGCGGGGATTCGGTTGACCATTGATGAGCGGCGTGTATCGGTGGCCGGTGGGCAAACTTTGAAACCCCAGGACTGGGTGGTGCCATCGGATATTTCGAGCGCGGCTTTTTTTATGGTGGCGGCCTTGATCGCGCCTGGATCTGAACTGATGCTTCGGAACGTGAACACCAACCCGACCCGGGATGGCGTTTTGGAAGTGTTGGAAAAAATGGGGGCCTCCATTCATCGGGAGCGGTCCTTGGTGGCGGGCGGTGAACCCATTACAGATCTCCTGATCCGTCATGGGGGATTGCGGGGGACAACTTTTGGGGCGGACATCATGCCCCGGTTGGTGGACGAGGTTCCCATTTTGGCTTTGGCCGCGACTCAGGCGGAAGGCGTCACGGAAATCCGAGGAGCGGGGGAACTTCGAGTCAAAGAATCCGATCGATTGGCCCATATCGCCAAGGGTCTTTCGGCCATGGGGGCGCAGGTGGAGGAACTTCCGGACGGGCTGCGCCTCACGGGACCGACACCGTTGAAAGGGGCTCTTTTGGATTCGGCCGGTGACCATCGATTGGCCATGACTTTTGCTGTCGCGGGACTAATCGCTCGAGGGGAAACCCAAATCGCCAATGCCGACTGTGTGGATATTTCTTACCCCACGTTTTGGCAAGATCTTGAACGCCTCCGGGTTCAATCCTCATGAAAGCACGGCCACTGACCATCGCCATTGACGGGCCGGCCGGGGCGGGGAAGTCCACTTCCGCACGGGACTTGGCCCAGGCACTGGCTCTGCGCTACATCGACACCGGGGCCATGTACCGGGGCGTTGCCTGGGCGGCGCTCCGGGCGGGTCTTCCGCCGGATCACCGGGCGAAGGTTCGAAAACTGCTTCCTCGAATTAAACTTTCTTTCAGCGAAGAAAAGCTTCCTCGGTTGTTGGTGAACGGGGAGGACGCCTCGCTTGCGATCCGAACCCCGGAAGTGAGCCAAGCCGCCAGTCGGTTGGCCACGGTTCCGGAGGTGCGGACATTTTTGGTGCGCGCGCAACGGCGGATGGCCCGGGGGGGCGGGGTGGTGATGGAAGGGCGTGATATCGGAACGGTTGTTTTGCCAAAAGCGGACCTCAAATTTTTTCTGGACGCCTCTGTTGAAGAACGGGCCCGTCGTCGCTGGAAGGAGCTTAAATCGGGTAAAACAAAACAGAGTCTTGCCGCCATCGAAACCGCCATTCGGGAACGGGACCACCGGGACCGGACCAGGGCGGTGTCTCCTTTGCGGGCCGCGTCGGACGCGGTGGTCCTCGACACCACGCGGGATTCCCGAACTCGCGTCAAGAAACTTCTCCTCGCGTGGGTACACCGCAAAACATTTCGTGACCGCTGAGCCGAAAGACGATCGGTTCGTCTTGGATGTTGGCGGTTTTTACGGTTTCCTGTCCCGGTGTCTTTACTGGGGGGGGCACACGATCTTTCGTATCGTTTTCAAAGTGTTGTGGCGGCGACGGGTCCGGGGCCAAGAACATGTTCCACTGCATGGGGCGTTATTGTTCGCGTCCAACCACGCGTCGTTTGCCGACCCACCCCTGGTGGGGTCCAGTCTTTCCCGCCCGTTGTATTTCATGGCGAAAGAAGAATTATTTAAAGCTCCCATTTTCGGTTGGTTGATCCGTCGGGTGAACGCCTTTCCCATTCGGCGGAAAGAGGGGGATGTGGGGGCTTTTCGGACCGCTCAGCGAATTCTCGCCGCGGGGGGAGCCATGATCATGTTTCCCGAAGGGAGACGTCAAAAGGGTGGTGTGCTGGGAAAACCGAAAGCGGGGTTGGGGCTTCTCGCCGTGAAAAGTGGGGTCCCGGTGGTTCCGGTGTACGTTCATGGGACTCACCGCCTGTGGCGTTTTCCCCAGGTTTCCGTCATTTTTGGAGCGCCCCTCACCGGTCTTCCTGGTGAAACACCGGAAACGTTTTCGGTCCGAATCATGGACTCCATTCGAGGTCTTCAGGAGGATTTTCGTGGACGCACAGGTTAGATCTGTTCTTCAATCCCTCATCTTTGCGGTTCTCTATCTTCTCCTCTTCGTAATCGTCCTGCCCTACTTGCTTCGAGTATTAGACCAAACATCAGGGAAAATCGCGTTTGGTGTTCTGGTGGCCGGCGGTGTCGGGGTGGCCATTCGTCTCCGCCAACTTTCTCGACGCCTTTAATAGAACGGGCCCGGTTTCAGGCAAAATCGCTTTACTTTCTTCCGGGCGGGGGGGTATAATGAACGCTCTATTCTATCTCCCGTCGGCCGCGTAGCGGATCGTCGGCAAAGCGGCCCGTTCGTCTAGTGGCCCAGGACGCTGCCCTCTCAAGGCGGAAATCACGGGTTCGAATCCCGTACGGGCCACTTTGCTGATGCTCTGATGACGGTTCGAGCGGACTCGACCGTGTGAAGATTCAACCAACGGAAAAGGGCGGCACATCCATGGCACGTGTTGTTCTAAAAAATATTGTCAAAAACATTGGCGATCACCAGATCGTAAAAAACATTAACCTCGATATTCCGGACAAGGAATTTTTTATTCTTGTGGGCCCTTCTGGATGCGGGAAATCGACCACGCTTCGTATGATCGCGGGGCTGGAAGAGGTCACCGGTGGTGAAATCATCGTCGATGGCCGTGTGATTAACCACGTGCGACCCAAAGATCGTGATATCGCCATGGTGTTCCAGAACTACGCCCTTTATCCCCACATGACGGTTTACGAAAATATGGCCTTCGGTTTAAAACTGCGAGGTTATTCGCGATCCGAAATTCGCCAACGCGTGAACGAGGCCGCTGAGATTCTGAATCTGGGTTCTTACTTGGAACGGAAACCCCGGGCCCTTTCCGGGGGCCAGCGGCAACGGGTCGCGGTGGGCCGGGCGATCGTGCGGAAGCCCCGGGTCTTTTTATTTGACGAGCCGCTATCCAACTTGGACGCCAAACTGCGGGTCCAGATGCGATTGGAACTCTCCAAACTTCACGAGCGGTTGAAAACCACGATTATTTACGTCACCCATGATCAGGTGGAAGCCATGACCATGGGGGACCGGATTTGTGTGATGAAAGACGGGGAAGTTCAGCAGGTGGCTCCCCCCTTGGAATTGTATGAACGCCCCGCGAATAAATTTGTTGCCGGATTCATCGGGAACCCACCCATGAATTTTTTCCCCGTGATGGTGGAAGCGTCCAAAGGGGGCATCCGCCTCCGGCATGCGTCCTTCACATTGGTCGTACCGAAATCCCTGATTGAAGCGGTTCGACCCCACGTGGGGAAAGAAGTTGTTTTCGGAATTCGGCCGGAAGATCTCTATGATCGTCTTTTCTACAATTACCCGGTTCCCCATAACTCGAGCGTGAACGCGGTCGTGGACGTGGTTGAGCCCATGGGGTCGGAAGTCTATTTGTACTTAAAGTCCGGAACTGTGGATCTGGTGGTGCGCGTTCCCTCCTATGTTAAAGCTGAAGCTGGTAAACAAATGGAGCTGGTCATCAATCTCGAGCGGATGCATTTGTTTGACAGCCAAACGGGCCAAGCGTTTCTGAAGCCGGCGCCTCGGTCGGTTCCGCCAGTCCAAAGCGTTCCTGCCTGATTTTTCGCCGTGATTAGTGCACGATTCTTTGGTCTGCTTCTGCTCCTCTTAACGGTGGGGCGCGGGCAGGCGGCAGAAAAGTTTGGTCACCGGGCTTATCCAGAGGCTCCCGCGGCAGATCTCATCGATGTGGGGCGTTATCGGGACACGGGGCGGATGGTCCAGTTGCGTTCATCGGCGGCCACAGCTTTTTTAAAGATGGTGGAGGCGGCTCGGGCCGATGGGGTGGGGATCGTCCCTATTTCGGGGTTTCGCCCTGTGAACTACCAAAAAAAATTGTTTGACCGGGCGGTGAAACGGTACGGTTCGGAACGAAAAGCCGCTCGTTGGGTGGCTCCTCACGGGCATTCCGAACACGCCACAGGATGGACGTTGGACATCGGGGATTTAAACACTCGAAGCGCGGATGTGGATCAGAAATTTCAATCCACCCCCGCGTCCCGCTGGCTTTTGCTTCATGCCGGGCGGTTCGGGTATGAACTTTCCTTCCCGCCGAACAATACGCAAGGGGTGAATCACGAACCCTGGCACTGGCGGTTTATCGGGAACGAACAGGCCCGCGCCGCGTTCCATCCCCTTTCAACAAAAAAACGATAGGTTACATCACATAAGCGAGGCGTTCCCATGGCTGGCGAATATATTTTTACCATTGAAGACCTTTCCAAATCGTATGGACCTAAAAAATTATTTGAAGGGATTTATCTCTCCTTTTACCACAAGGCCAAGATCGGCATCGTGGGTGAAAACGGGTCCGGGAAATCCACTCTTCTCCGCGTCATGGCGGGTGAAGAAAAAGATTTCATGGGGAAAGCCGAGCTCAAGAAAGGAGCGACCTTGGGGTATCTGCCCCAGGAACCCCGGCTGGACTCCTCCAAGACGGTGCGGGAAGAAGTCGAAGAAGCTTTCGCCGACATCAAGAAAATGTTGGCGGACTACGATAAGATTTCCGACAGCATGTCCGGGGAACTGTCCCCGGAAGACATGGAAAAAGCTCTTGAGAAGATGGGGCGCCTTCAAGAACAAATCGAAGCCGTGGACGGGTGGAACCTGAAACGCCAGGTGGACGTTGCCATGGACGCCCTGGTGTTGCCTCCGGACGAAACTTCCTGCGCGGTGTTGTCAGGGGGAGAAGCGCGCCGGGTGGCTCTGTGTAAGTTGCTTTTGAAAAAGCCGGACATGCTTTTATTGGACGAACCCACCAATCACCTGGACGCCGAAACGGTTTCCTGGTTGGAACAGACGTTGAAAGATTATCCCGGGAACGTCATTATCGTGACCCACGACCGTTACTTTTTGGACAACATCACCCAGTGGATTTTGGAATTGGATCATGGGAAAGGGATTCCCTTTGAAGGCAACTACAACAAATGGTTGGAAGCGAAGGCGAAACGGGCCGCGGATGAGGACAAACGTTCTTCCGGGATGAGAAAACATTTAGAAAAAGAACTGGCGTGGCTTCGCCAAAGCCCTTCCGGTCGGCGAGCGAAAAACAAGGCCCGCGTCACGGCGTATGAGAGCCTAGCGGCGGAGAAACACGAAATTCACGCGGACAGTTTGGATATCGAAGTGGTCCCTGGCCCGCCGTTAGGGAATAAAGTGATCCGCGCCACGGACCTTTCCAAATCGTACGGTGACAATCTGTTGCTGAAAGACGTCACCTTTGACGTTCCCCGGGGGGCCATCGTGGGCCTTGTGGGTCCAAACGGGGTGGGAAAGACCACGTTGCTGCGCATGATCACGGGGCAGGAAAAACCGGATTCCGGCCAACTGGAAATCGGGGAGTCCGTGGTTTTCTCTTATGTGGACCAGAAACGGGAAACTCTGACCCCCACGAACAATGTGTTCCAGGAGATATCGGGTGGCGTGGACATCCTCAACATCGGGGGGAAAGAAGTTCCGGCCCGGGTGTATTTGACCCGGTTCAATTTCCGGGGTCCCGACCAGCAAAAGAAGGTGGGATCGCTCTCCGGAGGTGAACGGAACCGTCTTCACCTGGCCAAACAGATGCTGACTGGGGGGAACGTTCTTCTCTTGGACGAACCCACCAACGATTTGGACGTGGACACGATCCGCGCCTTGGAAGACGCTTTGTTGGACTATTCCGGTTGCGTTCTCGTCATCAGTCACGATCGGTTTTTCCTGGATCGTGTTTGTACGCATTTGCTGGTGTTTGAAGGGGACGGAAAGCTTCGCTGGTTTGATGGGAACTTTGAGGAATACCACGCGAAACATTTGGAAGAAAATGGGGGCCGCGAAGAAAACCGGCGGTCCAAGTACAAAAAATTATCACTCCGTTGAACGAACCCCAGCGCCCCGGATCTCAAATCCTTTCGGCGCGCCGCGTCCATAAATCTTTCCCTACCGATCAGGGGCTTCTCCCTGTTTTAAACGACATTTCGTTGGACGTTCCCCGCGGAGATTTTTTGGTCCTCCAGGGGGCTTCGGGATCAGGGAAATCGACGCTTCTTTCCCTTTTGGCGGGATTGGATCGACCCACTTCCGGAGAAATCCTCTTGGATGGGGAACGTTTGGACCAACGGGAAGAAAAAGATCTGGCGCGTATTCGTCGGGAGAAAGTCGGATTTGTTTTTCAATCCTTCCACCTGGTCCCCAGCCTCACGGTTTTGGAAAACGTTCAGCTACCCCTGGCGTTCCATCGAGATGGTTTTTCCCATGCCGCTAAGGCCCGGGAACTCTTGGAGCGGGTCGATCTCTGGGCCCGTGCTGATTTCCTTCCTGGGAAATTATCCGGTGGGGAAAAACAGCGGGCTGCCATTGCCCGAGCGCTGATCAATGACCCCGCTGTCGTTTTTGCTGATGAGCCCACGGGGAACCTCGACTCCAAAAATGGGGAGCGGGTGTTGGCCCTTTTGGAGGAACACACGGTCAAGGAGGGAAGGACACTTCTTCTCGTGACCCACGACCCCGCCATCGCCGCACGGGGCCATCGTTGCCTCCATATGAAAGATGGGCGGTTGGAAACGGGAAATTAAATCTTATTTTAAATTATGGTTAATTTGGTTCTCGATCCTTCCCCATTTCCCAGAAAGATGAAACGTCTTCCGAGAGGACCTATCCTTTGACCTCCCTTCCGTTTGCCCTTCGAGAAATTCGCTATCGTCCGGTTTACGCGGCGCTTTTTGCCCTTTCCATTGCGGTGGGGACGGCGAGTCTTATGGCCTTAGCCGGGGTGTCGGGGGTGGTGAAAAAAACGGTCACGGCCCAAGCTAAGGATCTATGGGCTGCGGACATCACCGTCAAGGGCAGTGAGGTCGTTTTGAACGATGTGGCGAATTGGGCCACCAACCGTTGGGGGGGGCTGACCCTGGCGCGATCCATCGATACTCTCTCCATGGCCCAACACCCCGCCGCTCAAAAAACGGGACAGGTTACCCTATCGGCCGTGAGCCGCGGGTATCCCCTTTACGGGAAAATCACAACCGGGTCCGGTCGTCCCTTTCATGAGGTGTTACGACCCGGGGCCCTTGTGGCCAGCGATCGGCTTTTAAAGACCTGGAAATTGGCTGTGGGGGATACACTGAAATTGGGAGCGATCAGCCTTCCTATCGTTGATACGGTGGTGGAGCGGACCGATGTGCCCACATCTTTTTTTGAACTTTCTCCCACTGTCTTTATGACGCTCGAAGATCTCACCTCTTCCCGATTGATGGCGCCGGGCAGCCGGGCGTCCAACACGCTTTACATCAACCTTCCCCCAGGATTGGACCTGCCCAAAACCTTAGCGGAGGTTAAAGAGCGTGCTTCCGCGGAAACCACCGAGGTGGCCAGCTGGACAACGGACAACCCAGGTATTCTGAAATTCATCCAAACCACTCTCCTCTATTTGGATTTCTTGGCGATGTTGACTTTAACGTTGGGGGGAATCGGCGCGGCCACGGCCCTTTCGGCGGCGTTGAACGCGGGAACAAAAAGTTTAGGGATGGTGTTTGCCTTGGGGGCACCCCGGGGGTTTGTTTACCGCGCTTGGCTCGCGTGGGTCGGGGGGTTGGCGGTGGTCGGGCTGGGCCTGGCGCTCCTTTTAAGTCGGGCTTTGGCCACGCTTCTTCTCTCCCTTTTTGGGGATCTCCTTCCCAGTGGATTGTTGCCCTCTTTCCCGGTTCAGGCTCTTCTTCAGTCCGGGGCGGTGGGGTTGGGAGCGGGTCTCCTGTTCACCCTTTGGCCTCTCCTTAAACTTGGGGACTTGGCCCCCAATACCATTTTATCCGATGACGTCCCTTCGTTTCCTCCCCGTCGTTTTCGTGCGGCGGGGGTTCTCGTCCTGGGGCTGGTGGGTTTTTTTGTTTTGGCGTGGGTCCAAATCGGTCGGCCTCTCCTGGCCGCCCAATACGTGGGCGCCCTCGCTCTCTTGGTGGGTGGAGGTGTGGGGATCGTGGCGTTGGCCATGGGAGGGTTGCGTTGGAGTCTTTCCCGATTTCATTCCACGACAATGCGTCTCGCGGCACGGGGATTGGCTCGGCCGGGAAATTTAAACGACGCGGTGGTTCTTTCTGTGGCCATTTCCTTAACCGTTCTATTGACGCTCTTCCTTTTGGAACGAAACCTCTTTTCCCAAATGATTGAGAGCTTTCCTCCTGACGCGCCGAACGCGTTTTTCATTAACATTCAACCGACCCAGGCCTCCTCCTTTCGAAAAATTGTCCAGCGGCCCGGGGCCCGTCTTTTTCCTTTAATTCGGGGCCGGGTGGTGGCGGTGAACGAAACTCCGGTTCAAGCCATGAACCAACGGGGCGACCGGGGGGGGCGCGGCGACCGACTGACGCGGGAGTATGGTTTTACCTATGGCGAAGACCTCCTTCCCACCGACACCGTTGTGGATGGCCCTGGTTTGTGGGATCCTCGTGTTCCAGGGCCCCAGGTGTCTGTTTTTGATACGTATAAAAAACGGTTTGGATTGAAACGGGGCGACCGAATGACGATTTCTCTTTTGGGGCGGCGCTTTACCGCCACAATTTCTTCTTTCCGCTCCATCAACCAATCTGTTCGCCAACCGTTTTTTTACTTTTATTTTCGTCCGGGTCTGTTGGAAGAGGTTCCCCACACGCTCATGTCCGGTCTTTCCCTGCCGAAAGAAAATTTGCCTAATCTCCAAAATCGGCTGGCCCAGGCGCTTCCGAACGTGACAGTGGTTGATCTTTCGGACGTGGCCGCGCTTACGGGTCGGTTGTTTCAGCGTCTGGGTCGAGTGGTTCGGGCGTTGGGGATTTTCAGTTTATCCGCGGGGGTTCTCTTGCTTTTATCGAGTTTACTGGCGTCGTTGGTTTCTCGAACGCGGGAGACGGCTTTGTTTCGAGCGTTGGGGGCCACTCGGCAACAGGTGGTGACCGTGGCTTTGATCGAATACACTGTTATTGCGGGGGCCGGAGCCTTGGCGGCCTGGGTTTTGGGCGTGACGGCCAGCGCTCTTCTGCTTCAACGGGTCTTCGAGTTGCGGTTGGAATTATTTCCTGGGGTCACAGGACTTCTTCTGGGAGCGGCGGTGGGGGGGATTGTGTTACTCTCCTGGGTGGTGACCCGGGGCGCGTTCCTTACCTCGCCCATGGAGGTGTTGCGGCATGAATAAATTTTTGGGGGTGTGGGGATGTCTTTTCTTTCTCATGGCGTGCGGCTCTTCTGAACAACCCATGAGTTCCCTTCCGACGACACCGGTGTCTCACGGGATTCGAATCGTGGCTTTTGGGGATAGCCTAACGGCCGGGAAAGATTTAGAAGACCCAGACCGGGAGGCCTATCCCGCGGTTTTGGAACGGGAACTGCGGGCCAAGGGCTACACTGTGAACGTAACGAACGCTGGCCATTCGGGGGATACGACCTTTGACGCGTTAGCGCGATTGAATTTTAGTCTGGCGGAAAAACCCCGGGTGGTGATCGTGGGGTTGGGATCGAACGATACGTTTCAGGGGAAACGATTGGCGGATATGGAAAAGAATTTGAATGAGATCGTGGCCCAATGTCAGTTGGCGGGGGCGACGGTGGTTCTCTGCGGAATGAAAACGTTTCCCAATTTAGGTTTCTCTTACGCCTCCGACTACGCTAAACTATTTAAACGGGTGGCGAAAAAAAACCGGGCGATTTTGGTCCCGTTCATGTTGGAGGGTGTGGCGGGGGATCCCGCCCTGAATCTTTCGGATATGATTCACCCCAATCCGCGGGGGCATGAGCAGGTGGCGCGAAACATTTTGCCGTATGTAGAACAAGTTCTTAAGAAGGACTAACCCATGAAAACAGTGGCGGTGATTGGCGCTTCATTGGATCGAACCAAGTTTGGGAACAAGTCTGTTCGTGCTCACCTGAAGGCGGGATATCGGGTGTTTCCTGTCCATCCCCGGGAAACAGAGATTGAGGGGCTCCCGGTCTATAAATCCATCCGCGACGTGCCGGAACCTTTGGACCGCGTCACGCTGTACATCCCACCGGGAGCGGGTCTCCAAATTATTGAAGACATCGCCAAGAAAAATCCTAAAGAACTTTTCTTGAATCCGGGAACAGAAAGTCCGGAACTGATCGAGCGGGCCAAAGCGTTGGGGTTGGATCCGCTTCGAGCGTGCAGCATCGTGGACCTCGGGTATCATGCCGCGGATATTTAACCGAAATTTTGCGGCGGCCCCTAGATTTCAAAGCAAGGGGGCTCCACCCCCTCCCACCCCGGGTTACTTTTCTTTGGACCCGCAAAGAAAAGTAACCAAAAGAAACGGGCCCCGTCGGCTTGCGCGCGATTTTGTGCCAGAGGCCGGACCAACTCCCGGCCCTCAAAAGCCTTCGGGCCGGATCGGGCAGGTCCGGCCCCGCTTGTGTCACAAAATCGTGCTCGAAACGCCTCAATGGGGAATAGAAAAGAAAAATTCGAGAATCACATTTCTCTCAAAAAAGAACTGGGAAACCTCATTTTATTTTTCTCGAGGGAAGTTTTTACTCCTTGGATTACTCTTGTTTTTTGGGGGGATGGTTCACGCGGGGGGGGCGGATCGGGCGGCGTTTTTGTCCAGTAAAGAAGAGATTCATCAGTTGGCGGTGGAACGGATCCGGTCTGTGGCGTCGGATTACGAGCGGGTGATTGTGGCGGCGGAAGGACGGTTACGCTCTTTGCATGAAAACTATGCGGTTAAAGGGGCCACACCTCCGACGAATTTGGAAAATGATTTGGGCTCACTCCGCGGGGCGTGCCAGAAAATGCAGCGGCTTGTGGCCCTGGGGCGCGCTCCCGATCCGGACGATGACGCGCGGGAGCGGGTGGCGCGCCAATGGACCCTCTACCGTGAACAAATAAAGGCCTTGGTTCGTGGCGTGAACGATAAGAAACGCGAAGGGGTTGTGGAAAGTCAACTCTATTGGGAAACCCTGCGCACGTTCAAAGACCTTTGTGGCCAAACAGAAACCCGACTCCTGTTCAACACTCCCCCCGGGGAGCGCGGGCTGAAGGAAGCCTTTCTCCGGGACGAAGTTGTTCTCTTAAAAGCGTGTGAAACCACGCCGAAGAAAACCCGAGGACGAGATTTGTCCGTGGTCGCGCCTCAGGAACACGCGGGCACTGGGAAACCGGACGTCCAGGTGTTTTACCGTTCCTTGGACCTGGTTCCGAGTTCTCCACCGTTGCGATCCGGTTCATTTTCAATTCCTCCGGGATCTCGAACGGTGACGTTGCGGGAAGACGGGGCGCGTCTCGTCTTCCGCCCGAAACGGGGGAAGGGGATCGCCTACACGGGGCAGACGGAAGCGGCCCTTCATTATGGCTATCTGGCGATTCCCCCGGACACGGCCTACTATTTTGAAAACACGGGGACCGAACCGTTGGAACTGGAGTATGTGGGGCTAAAACCGTGACGAAGGAGAATTTTGTGGACCAACTGATTTTATCGGGTTTGGAGGTGTGGCTCAAAGTGGGTTGCACAGAAGAGGAACGGGCGTTCCCCCAACGGATCGAGATGGACGTGACTCTCGAATTGCCCTTGGCGGACGCGGGGAAGGGGGACAATTTATCCGCTTCGATCGATTACGCAGAAGCCTGCGATTTGATCAGGAACACCTTGGGGCCCCGAACTTTTAAATTAGCCGAAGCCGTGGCGGAACAGACGGCGGATCTTCTGTTGTGGAAATTCAAACTCACTTCGGTGACCGTGCTTGTAAAAAAAAGGGCTCTCCCAGGCCTCTCCTGGGCTGGAGTCCAAATTCACCGGCCGTGACTTTTGTGCCTTGACACATTTGTGTAATGGTAATATTGTCTTCCGTGGAGGTACAGCTTATGCCCATTTCTCAACCGCGACGAGAACGAGTCAGTGTGGATGTGGATCCCAAAGAACATCGGCGCATTAAAGTGTGCGCCGCCCTTCATGGGATGACGATTCGGAAATACGTTCTTGAAAGTGTGCGGGAACGACTGAGTCGGGAAACAGAACAAAAATCCGTTTCTTCCCTTTCCTCCTTCCTATCGAATGACCCCGTTCTAAAGGACCTTTGGGACAATGACAAAGACGCCGCTTATGACAAAATGTCATAGGGGAGAGGTCGTCTTGGTTGAATTTTCCTTTGCTCAAGGGGGAGGATCAAAAAAGAGACCTGCCCTTGTTATTAGCGCGGAGGCGTATCACAAAAGTAGGCAGGAAGTCCTTTTGGCCGCCATCACCAGCAACACCGAAAGGGTTTTCGTTGGCGACACTTTTGTTGAGGATTGGGAAGACGCGGGACTCCTCTTCCCATCCATCGTGACGGGAATTGTCCGAACCATTAAATCCTCCATGATTCTCCAATCTTTTGGAAAGTTGTCCCCAACAGATTTTCGCCGGGTTGAACGAAACCTGCGGAAAGCTATGGATTTTATCTAACCGAGAAATATTTTTCCTCTTTCCCGCCCCGATGATTGATCCCGACAACCATTTCAATACTCTCATGGACCTGCTTGAAATGGAGCGGGACGCGGAGAAAGAAGACAACAAGCGGGAACTGGATCGGTGGCCTGTGGAGATGCGGGAGCAGTTGGGGAAAACCGTGGCCCGGTTGTCGATCGAACGGCGAGACGTGGGGGTGGGGGGGCTTCCTTTGTTGGTTCTTTCCCGCATGGCTCAAGGGGAAACCCTTTCGCCTTTTCACGCCATGGACCAGGGCGACTTGGTTCGCGTCACGTTCCTGAACGGTGAATTTTCTAAAGAGGGAACCCTCTATCACGTGGAAGATTACCGGGTGACGGTGGCGCTCAATGAAGAACTGTTGGAAGAGCCCTCCGGGAAATGCCGCATCGATCTTTTGGGGTCCGACGCCACCTACAAACGCATGCGCCGCGCGCTGGACATTGTCCTTCGCCAAGGCGGCCGTCTGGGTGAACTCCGCGAAATCCTTCTGGGGAATGAATCGGCTTCTATGGGTGCTCTCCCCGAAATCCATTTTTTAAATGACCGACTGAACGATTTTCAGCGGGACGCCGTTCGCTCTGCCCTGGCGGCCCAAGACATTGCCCTCATCCATGGGCCCCCGGGCACGGGGAAGACCACGGTGCTGGCGGAGATTATTCGTCAGGCCGTGGCTAAGGGGAAATCCGTTTTGGCCACCGCCCCCTCCAACATTGCCGTGGACAACATGCTGGAAAAACTTTTGGACGCGGGACTGAACGTGGTTCGCTTGGGTCATCCGGCGCGAATTTTGGAAAACCTTCGTCACGCCACGCTGATGGCCCAGCTCGATGAACATCCGGACCAGAAGGTGATCCGCTTGATGGATCGGGATCGGGAACGGTTGGTGGTCCAGCGGTATCGCGGGCAAGGCCGACTTCCCATCGAAGAAGATAAAGCGTTGAAGCGTGAAATTAAAGCGCTGTGGAAAGAAGCCCGGGCGATTGAAAAATCCATTTCGAAACGGATCATTCAAAAAGCCGACGTGGTTTTAGCGACTCACGGAGGGATTGGGGCTCTGTTGAATTCAGAACGGTTCGATGTGGTTTGTTTAGACGAAGCGAGCCAGGCCACGGAACCTCTTTCGTGGATTCCGATTCTGTTGGCGGAAAAGGTGGTTATGGCGGGGGACCCCTTGCAATTGCCGCCCACCATCCATTCGAAAGAGGCCGCGGACCGGGGACTGAAAACCACGCTCATGGAACGACTCCAACCGGATTTGCCGGAAAATCTTCAAACACTTTTGCGTGTTCAGTATCGTATGAACAAAGAGATCATGGGATTTTCCTCGGCCCAGTTTTACGAGAATAAACTTGTGGCCCACGAATCGGTTCAAGACCATTCTCTCCTGGACATCCCCCACGTTTCTCCCACCGGGCTCACGGGCGCTCGCTTGGTGTTTGTGGACACCGCGGGGACCAATTTCAATGAAACATGGAACGAGCTCATGGACAGTCGTGAGAATGAGGGCGAGGCCCGGTTGGTGTTGAAGTTGTGGAACGAATTGGCGGAGGCCGGAGTCAAACCCCATTGGGCGGCCCTCATCAGCCCCTACGCGGCCCAGGTCCGCCACCTGCGCCACCAGGTTCCCCCCGGGTTGGAAGTGGGCACCGTGGACGGGTTTCAGGGCAGGGAAAAAGAGGTGATCCTCCTGTCCCTCGTCCGATCGAACGATCAAGGGGAGGTGGGGTTCCTGTCCGATACCCGCCGAATGAACGTGGCCATGACCCGGGCGCGCCGCTTGCTCGTGGTGGTGGGGGATTCCGCAACCATTGGCCGACATCGGTTTTACGAAGCTTTCCTCGATTACGTCCAAACCCATGGCGAACACCGAAGCGCCTGGGAGTGGATATCCCAATAGCCGACCAAAAAATAATTTCATTTTAAGCCAAATGGCGGAAACGTTGCATAATTGTACAATAGCGACCCCTTTGGCCAAAGTCCCTTGTTCCGGGTAGAAAGCCATTGGTTTTTAGGGGGATGTAGGGGAAAAATAAGTTTACAAAAGATTTACAAGTTCTTAAGGCAAAAAGCCGGGTCTCTATAGTAGATTTGAGCGTAGGCGCGGGCTCTTGAACGGCAGGATAGCTTGATCCGTAGTCAAGGGGACACATGCACATTCGGCTGTCGTCAGATTTTCTCAAAAAATTTGTCGCGGGCTCGGTGACAGCGGCTTTCTTTTTCTCGACGGTGGGCTCGCCCTTTGCGGAAGCTAATTTTTGGGCGGAACGCCACGCGGCGCGCGAACAAACAATTCCACTCCCCGGGCAAGGGGATGTCCGCCAACTTCTCTCCACTATTTCATGGCCAAAAGAATCCCTTAACCCCATCCTGGGGGCCTATCGTCTTCCGTCGAAGTTGGGCATGGTGGTGGAAACCCACACGGCCAACCCAACGGCCCCGGTTCTTCTTCACCTCCAGGACGCCCACGGGGTTTACGGGGCCCAGTACAACGCGTCCAAAGTTTTGGAGGGGCTTTTCCGTGCCGGATGGTCCGGGACGGAGGCGGTGCCTGTTTATCAAGAAGGGGGCACGGGCCCTGCGAATATCGATTGGTTGTCGGCATTTCCCTTTGAGGACATCAAAGAACGTGTGGCCCACGCCCATCTTCGCCAGGGGGATCTGACCGGCGAGGAGTTCCGCGCGATTGTTTCTTCCTCCGGAAGTTTTCGGCTACACGGGGTGGAGAACGTGGACCTGTTTAATAAGAACCTGGCGGCCCGACACGAAACCGCTCAGGCTCGGGCCACCGCGGCGGTGCATATCGGGCGGATTCAGTCTCGGTTGGGCCTCCTTAAGGCCAAAATTTACCCCCCAGCTCTCCTGGCTTTGGACAAACCGTTTCAGGCGTACACCAACCAAACCCTTTCGTTCGTCGACTATGTCCAAGCGTTGGCCGCACTGGCCCCGGGAAGTTTTCGTGCCGGGGAATACCCCAATGTGGACGCGCTTCTCCTCTTAACGAAAAGAGAGCGCGAAATGGATCCGCGGCGCCTCGCGGTGGAGCGGGACATCCTGGTGCAGAAAATGGTGGGCTCTCTTTCTCTGGACGCGGGAAAAAATTTGGTGGCTAAGGCCGTGGAGGTTCGGGACGGTCGGATGAAACAGAAGGATTTCTACCAGGCGTTTTTGGACGTAGCCGACCAGCTTAAACGTCAGGGCCAGGACCTCCCCACTCGGGAACTTCAAAACTATGTGGGGTACCTCAAACTTGCGGATTCCCTTCAACACGACAAGCTTTTAGTGGAGGCTGAACAATGGCGCGGCCGGCTCTTGGAAAAGTTTTCCGGAGACGATCACGTGTGGCGCCTGGTGAACACCGACCGTCGGGTTTCGCTGGAACGACTGCTCTGGAAACAGGAGATGACCCCGGACCAATACGCCGCGTTTCGACAAGAGGGGCCCCTGGATTGGGTGGAAATTGAAAAATATGTGACGGAACAGGAATCCCGGTTGGGTTTCTTAACCCAAGGTTCATCGGCCCGCTTGAATTCAAGCTCGAACCTCACCCCCACCCTCTCCCCATCCCTCTCCCGCTCGCGGGAGAGGGTGTCCGAAGGACGGGAGAGGGTGGGGGTGGATGGGACGATTCCTGAATCTCTTGCTTGGACGCGGCATCTCCCGAAAGTGCGTGCTTTTTATGAACTGGCCTTGGACCGGGATATGACTTTGGTCAACAACGCACTGGCGGATATGGAACGGACAGGCGCAAAACGAGGCGTTCTGATTGCGGGTGGGTTTCATACGCCGGGTCTCACGCGGCTTCTGCGTCAATCCGGGACTTCTTACGCGGTGGTCCAGCCCAGCTTTGACACAGAGTCCCACCGATCTTCCGACGAACTGACCATTTCTCAGGCGCCTAACGCTTTTTCAAACTCTGCCCGTGAAGCCAACCTGGCGGTTTTCAACCCGGCGGGTTCTCTCCCTCTTAAACAGGAACTGACGGCCCGGATGATGACGGAAAATTTCCTCCTCTCTTTCATCAAGTTATCCGGATTGTCAAAGGTTGATCAAGAGAAACATCTATCGCTTTTGCAAGCGAATAAGGCTCTTTTGGAAGCCCAGGGGGTTCCCCTGAAGTTCGATCGCGTTCTATCATTAAAAGACGCCAACGGCGAACTCCAGGTGGTCATTTTTGGTCGGTACGGCGAAGAACTTTTTGTGGTGGCGGGTTCCCTGGGTAAAGATTCCACCATCCAATGGATGCGGGAGGATAACCTGAATCAAAAGGATGCGGTTAGTCTCAACAAAAAGTTGGCGGGGTTACTGGCGGCTCAGGGGTTGGGGCAGGCGTGGGCGACCTTCTTAAAATCTTTTCAAGCTCTTGCGGAAGCTAGTGGATCCCAAACCGTTGCTCAGCTGAGAATGGAGGCGATTCAGGCCATTCAAGGTCTTCCAGACAGCCTGAATTCTTCCATTATTCCCGCTTCCCAACAAGGCGCCGAGATGGTCCACCAAATGGGGGAGACCGTGGTTCCCGTTGCTACCCAACGTTTTGTCCAAAAGGTTTCTGAGGCAGTGTCAAATCGGGGCGCCGTTTTTGGTTGGGGGCGACGGTTGGCTTTAAGCGGGTCCATTGGTCTTTCATCCTTTATAGCTTCGTTAACTATACAAAAACAAAAATGGGCGGAGTTCTGGTTCAAAGGCCTTAAATCATTTGTGGTTCCCATCTTCCTCAGCCTCCCTTTCTATGAGATGCGCCAGGTGGTTCGCGGACAGGGATCCGTTGCACGCCAAAACCTCAAGGGGTGGCGCCAGTATATCCTTCCTGTTTTATTAGCTTTTTCCATTGTCTTACCCGCAACGGTTTTGCAAACGGCCGAAGCGGCCCAGTTGATCGACAATGGGGCCTATGTGTTGGTTGAAAATGGAGACAGGGTTTGGTCTATCGCGCGTGACGATCTCAAAAGTGGTGGTGCCGCTAAGGTCACCAACAGAATGGTGGCGGAACGTGTGGAACAGTATGTATCGGAAAATCCTGGAATCGATCTGGCCAAAATATTCCCTGGGCAACATCTCCAACGTCCGGACAATGCCGGAGGTGGTGCGGCGGCCGTGAAGGTTTCCGTTGAAAACGGAGCCTATGTCCTCTCCCCTGCCCCGGAAACGCCCCCCATCGAGTCCCCCCAGGTGGCTGCCCCATCCAGTCCCGCGGAGGCTCCGTCCGCCGTGCCTTCCCCGGCCGCTACCTTGTCGGTGTCCGTCGTTGAACCCGTTGCCCCTGTCCCGACCATTAGCCCAGACTCGGCCCCTTCCGCTCTTCCTCCAGCGGTTCCCGCGGTGAAGACATCTGAGCCCGAGGGGGTTTCCTCTCCGCCCCTTTCGAGCGGGAACGAAGAACCTGTTGCTAGTGAAGTTCCTACCCTTTCAGCGGGCGGGAACACCACCAATCCTCCGGTGGTTCTGGCGGCTTGGCTCGCGGGCCTTTTTGGAGGGATTGGAGGATTAATTTCCATTGTTCGTCGACGAAATGCTTCGAAAACACCCCAATCCCTCGCTCAAAAAATTGCCGATGAATTAAAGAAAGGGCCCCGCACGTTCCCCGTCCGCTGGTGGACCCCAGTCCTGAGACAATATCTTTATTGGACCCGGCAGGATTTTCGGGCGCTTCGCAAAGAATGGCGTGATTTGGCCAAACAAAATAATCCTGACGCGATGAAAAAGCGAAGGGAATTGGTGGAAGAAATTGAAGCGAAAAAAGCCTCCATTTTCCCGCGCTATAACAACTACGGGTCCCATGGTCGGTTGATATCGTATATTGGAATATTCGAGATAAAAAGGCGTACCCGCCAGGCTGAAAAGGCGAATCCAGAACTTGCTGAACTGTCGGCCCGATTGAAAGAGGTGAAGGCCCAACTGAAGACCTTAGGAAACAGGGACGAGACCGTTCTGGAAGATTCCTCACGCAGCGCGTTTGCTCATCTTCGTGAAGAAAGGGAGGCCATTGAACGGTCCATATTGAACCTTCGAATTGGGATTCAACGGAACATTCTCAATGCGTTTTTGGAAGAGTTCGATCGGTTCGAGCCAGAGGTTTTAGGCGGCCAGGACGAATTAAGAGATCAACGGGAAGTGATGTGGCGGGCGGCCCGAAGGACCTATGAGTTTTACCAGGACAAACTTATCCCTCAGGGAGTTATCGCTTCCACCACCGCCATCTTCTTTTTGAGCTCCGCGAAGATTCTTCGCGTGGGATTTGCCTTCCTCTTTTTGTTTAGTGTGTTCTTCTTTCCCTCCCCGGTTCTCGTCGTTGTGAGCTGGGTGGTCCTTTTTCCGTTGCTTTATTCTGTGACGAAAACCGTGGTCTTGCCGATGCTGGTGACCTTCCTCATGTTCTTGTCCGTCTTTTTTGATTCCCTGGCGCCCCAGGGCCATCGTCGGGTGGAATTTCTCTCTTTTGTCAGGCAGTTTTATGCTGACCATGGTCGTCCCTACGCTTTTTCCATTGAAGTGCCAAAAATGTCGGGAAATCCCCTCGACCCTTTCATAAAAGATGATGTTATTGTTCCTTTCTTTTCATTGCATGGAAATGACCTCAAAACGCTCAAAACAGAACATGATTTTTCTGGTAATCCCTGGTCGGCTGTTTCCCTTCCGCCCCAGTTTACCGATTCGCAAAAAGATTCATTAACACGGTTTGTCCAATTGAAATTTTGGAGTGGGTTTCGCCTTCATGTGAGGGTGGAATTCTTTGAAAAGAAAGATAGAGAAGGGAAGTCTTTGGGGATGTATATGAAAGTTTTCCCCGACGATGGTCCCGTTGTGGATAATTTGAGCCGAAGCTTGAACAAAGTGGCTGGTCGGAGACTTGGAATACACTCCTTATCCGATTTGGATATTGTTGCCGGATCCCATGTGGACATTCATGTTCTTGATTTCGGAGCGAGTGCAAAAGATCTTTCTTCCGCTCGAGAGGCTCTGGGGGATATTTTAAAGAGCGATTACAACCTGGCCATTGAAGATTCCCAAATTATTCGGATGGGGGAGAAAATTTTAGACGAGGGAGAAGCGGTACCCGCTCTGACTTTACGGTTTCAGGTGGAAAGGGACTATGCCGGAGAAATTCGGCAAAACATGGACATGACCACCCGGTACCTGGACACTTTCCATTTGGAGGCTGACGTGTGGGCCGCCTACCGCCGGAGAGACATGGATGCCCTGGCCCAAACCTTACGAGATTCAGGAGATGCCTTTTCTGTTTCTTTCGTCATGCCGTCCAACACGAATTATCTCCCTCTCATTCCCTATGAGATGGAATTGATTCAAAACCTTCAGGCTGAGGCGGACCAGCGGTTTGGTCCTGGGCGAGTCCGATTCCTTTATCTCAGTCAAGGGATTGAATGGATGGACCAATCTGCCATAGACAGGGAAGGGTGGAAGAAGAAATTAAATGATCAGGATCCCATTGCCAGTCTCGATTCAAAAACCTTTACGTTGTTTGCCCAGGGGGGAGAGCGCGACCATTTCCGTTTGACATCAGAAGGCATTGTGCATACGCACACTACCGCGGGAGGAGCGCGTTCGGTGGAAACCCTTTCCCGGGGGGAGGCCATTCAACAGATTCGGCGTCTTAGGGAAACCACGGACCTCGTCATCCCTTGGAAAACAGCGGGGTGGGGAAAGAAGCTTGGTAACGTGGCGGGGTTGGAGTGGTTAAAGATGGGATTCACTCGTCCCCCCGCTTATACGAACCCAGTGGCCCACGAAAATTTCACTAATCCCGACGCCCCCATTTTCCCCCGAGCGAACGTTTTTGCCGGGGATCTCCTGGGCTATTTCGGTGGAGCTGTCCGGGTTCGCCAGGTGGATGGGGGGGAAATCACCTACACGATTCGCCCTTCTGCCTGGGGCGTGGTGGATCGAGAGGTTGGGGGGCATAAGGAACAACTGTCATTGGCCGATGCGAATAAGATGTTGGCTGTTCACATGGCCGACCCCTATACGGATCGATTTTTCGACAACAATGGGCAGGATCTTTACCCCAATGACTTGTCCCTGGTGTTGGATGACAAAAACAGCATTGTGGAAGGTGCCGTGGAAGCGGTGATATCCACAGCCGAACATCCGGAAAATTATGGAGTCGTTGGGTTCAACCCTATGATCAGCGTGGATGCCCCCATGACCACCCGGGGGGGACGGATCGGGGGTTCGGTCACCAGTGTTTTTCTGAATTCCTTGGATGAAGCCCGTCGAATCCACAACAAGTCCCAGGCCCTCTTCATGGCCAATCTTTTTGGTGGGATGTCCCCCATGTATGGCAAACTGGCCAAACGTGCGGAATATGGACGGGCTTTCTTGAATGAATTCATCGTGGTTTCCCGGGCCCTTTCCCACGATTGGCAGGAAAGTATTTTTTCTTTTGTGGAATCCGTCTATGGGGCCTTGACTTTCCGGTTTGAACTGGTGAATCAAACCCCCCGAGAAGACGGGGAGGATCGTTCCATCACCTACACCTACCGCATGCGCCAGGGGTCCCGAACTGATTTTGTTCAAATGGAGTTCGGTCGGTTGGGAATATGGTCGGCCGATGTTTTGGAGGCCAAAGTGTCCCTCCTGGGCCCCGATGGGAATTTCCATGAGTGGCGCACGTTCTCCGTCCCTGCCGAAGAAAGCCCCCAGGACGCCATGCGTCGGGTGTCCCGTTATTTGTCCGGGGCTTTTGAGATCACTGAACGGGACCTCCTCACGCGGACCGGTGCCATGGAACGGGATTTTCGTTGGTTGCGGGGGGACATCCAAATGTTTCTGACGACCACGCCCTACGACCACGATGCCCTGCCCCCGGCCCACCAATTTCACCGTATGGGGATCGATTTCCGTCTTTTCGGGGACGCTCGATTTTTAGGCATTGTGGTGTTTTTGGTGGGTCTTGCGTTCTTTATGGACCAGGCTTTCTTAGTTAATGCCATGCTGGCTGCGGGGCTGCTGGGGTTTGTCATGATCGGTGTGGCGGGGCAAGGGCTTTTCCTATACCCCACCATCTATGACGTTCTCCGTGTCACCATGGTGCAGCACAGCACTCCAAAGTTTCGTCGCGTGGCACGTTGGGGCCATTCGCTTGTGCGCACTGTATGGAACTTCGCTTTGTTTATCCCAAAAGTTCTATTGAGTACGCTCATGTCCTTGGACATTGCCATCAAGCGGTCCTCTTTTGTCCCTCGGTCCTGGGCCGAAGAATTAAAAAGTCTCCCTTCCGTTTGGAAAACGTCCACGTCCCGGGCCGTCCGGGAAATGTTGGGTTTCCGGTTGAAGGAAGTCTGGAAGGAGGAAACTCAAAAGATGAATCTTCCTTTCCTGGGGGGGATGGCGTTTCTCGTTTTCAGTTCGATTGTCGCCGCGGGAAATGCGTTCATGGCGGTTCTCTGGCCCATGGGCCCCATGCCTCTTCTGGCCTCCCAGGGGGTGGGGTGGTATTTGGGGCATCTGTCGGGGGTTCCATTCCGCGTGACCAATCGTCGGACCAAGATTATTCAGACCATCAAGGTTTATGGCGTGGCTTTCTTTGTGGCCAGTCTGATCTTCCTGTCTCCCGTGAACTATGTTCGAACCTACTTCGACACGGAAAGCTTGCGGCCCCCTCCGCCGGCTGAATTGGTGACCACGCAGATGGCCAGCCCCTTGACTCGGCCGCCCCCTTTGCTGAGCGGGATTCCTGTTTTTAAAAATGTTGTTCCAGCTTTGGAAATTGAAAAGCTGAATTCCATCTTGACCGTGGCGCCGCGGGTTCATCAGCCGGCCCGAAATATTGGGGCGGGGATTCCTATCACAATTGTTTCTTCGCCAGATCATTTCACCTTAACGTCGCAACCTGATCCTCGCCCTCGGCTTCCGATGGTGACAACCCAGGGCTACACCTCCTTCCAGGCTGACCCCGTCAATTCCCTGGCGTTGCTTGAAAAACCAAAACTCACGGAATCTCAAACGGAAAAATTGGCGTATCTGCTTTCCCAATTGGACCGGATGAACAGCAGTGCCGTTAAAAAGCAAAACCTTGGGATTTACGGCGGTAGCACGGCGCTTTTGACCCTGGTTCCGGGTTTGGGAAATATCTTCAAGGCCGCGGATTGGGCCACCTACGCCAACGTATTGGCCACCATGGATTACCCTTGGATGAAAGAACCCATGGTGGCAAAATACTGGGCCCAAACAGCTCTTTTGATGGACCTAAACGCTGAGGAAAAACCGGGGGAGGAGAGGGCGGTAAAGAGCATGAAGGAAATCGCCGATCTCTTGCTCTGGACCAAGGTCAAGGATGTGTGGGACGTGGACTACACCCCCTTTGTGGAAGCGGGACGGACCCTGAAAGACCCGCGCAATGGAACGGTTCTTCTATCGGAGGAAGACTATCGATCCTTGGCGGATCGAGTTTCAGGTTCGATGGACAAATATGAGCTTATATCGGCGGCGGTGTTAAATCTCCATTACGGTATGGGCGTTCCTCTGGATGAAATAGATGGTGCCCGGGTTTGGCACTTTATCCGTCTATCCCATGAATTGGAAACGGCCTGGAACGCCGCGGTTCCCAACGCGAATATTACTCCCATGGAATTCCTTCCTCGCCCCGTGTCTAAACTGATGCGGGTGGTGGGGAATATTACCTTTTTCCTCCCCATTCAGATTCCAGTGTTATCTGATCTGCGGTTGGAAATGATCCCGATGATTGGGGCTTTTTACCAAGAGCCCGGTGGGATGCGGGAGTTCTTTACGCAGTTGTTAAAGAAAAATGAGGCCGATCTCCGCGCTTCTTCGGGAGAGAACTATGTTGCGGAATTTTTAAAGCGTGTGGGGGCCGATTATATCCGGGTTCATTTGGAATCGAAACCCTACCCAGCCCTGGAAACGTTGGTGCGGGAACGGATGGTACGGGATATGGCCAAACTTCATAAAACCCCCTCGGACAAAGACATCCGCTTGGCTTACCTTCAAACGGAATACAACTTAGGCCGTATCGCCCTCTTTAACCGAAACGGGGTGGAGGCCACGGATCCGGCGCGCATCCGGCAAGCCGCTCTAAAGGTGGCGGCCCACTTGACCGACGTTCAGTCCATTGCTCAAATGGAGGCGCCGGTCGTATACGCGCGCTACATGAAGTTCGAGCCGGGAATCCTGGAGGTGGAAGGCATCCTCCGGTACCTTTTGGAAAATGATTCGGCCAAAAGTAGAGAGTACAACCGGATCTTTCTGGATGGGCTTCGCACCGCTGAATCCATACGGCGTGGGTTGGATCGGGACGGGGGACGGCTTTCACCGGCCTATATAGACTATGTCATGTCCTTGTTCCCCGCTGAAACGACCCGTGGAATGACCGATGCGGCCAAGGAATACAATGCCCTGCGGGATTTGGCCATGCTTTCCCTTAACTTAGGGATCAATCATGTGCTGACACCTGACGGCCAGCCCTACACACCCCAAGAAATAATGAGGGAACTTCTCCTTGTAAAAAAACGGGTGGCGGACTATCGCTTGCCTGACAAACCCGGCATCTTGGCGTCCCACCTCCTGCACTGGCTTAAAACGAAGTCGGACCATCCGGAAGTTACTGAGAAACAATATTGGGATGAAAACCAACTGCCGATTCTTGCCGATTGGGCAAAATGGAGCGCTTCCCCTGCCCTTCTCAAAACCCTTCAGGCCGATCCTTCCTGGGCGGTGTTTAGTAATAAAGTGAACGGCGAAATTGAAAAGGCCATGGGGATCACCATTAGAGATGCCGACGTTCGTCAGTTCAATGCGATAAAAAGTGTGGCCCAGTTGGTGGATGCCACGCTCCGAGCGTTTCCCCATCTCCAAAAGAGATATTCCAAGGATCCTGCTTTCGCCGCCAAACTGATCCTGGCCATGGCCCAGCGGTCCATTGCCTACGACACCTATTTTGCGACGCTCCCACAGCTGCCCTCCTCAGCGGTGGGATTCAAGGAATTTTTTGTGGTGGCCGGATATGAAGTCAATGGAATGAATGGGACATTTGATCCGGGATCCGGATTTGCCCGGGAAGTGAAGGGGTTCGTTTTGCAGCCTATTAATGACTTGTGGAATGCGGGCCTCTATGAAACGCTTCCCCCGGCCTTCGTGAACACGCTTCGAATCCGTATGGCGGCGAGCCAAAGGGCTGCGGGAGCTACTCGGGTGACCATTAAACCTGAAGATCTTAAATTTCAATCTCTTCGAGCCTACTACGAATTGGCCGATGCGGCTCTTTATAATGTCCAGGCCCCCAAGCCCCTGGGGGCCTACGGTCCTTCCCACCTGAGACAAATTAGAGAGGCGGGGAAAATCTTAATGGGGCACATCGCGGCGATTTATCAACAGGCGGAGGACCTTCCGGGCGTACGCGACTACATCGAGAAAGAGTCTGGCATCCTTGAAAATGAAGCGATTCAGATCTTCCTCTTGGAAAAAAAATCGACCGAGGCGAACAAATTCGATGTGGGTAGTTACATGGGTCATTCGCGTGTGGTATTTAAAAAACTCGAACAGATTTTACAATCGGAAGCCGGTATCACGAAAACACCCGAATTTTCCCATTATCGTGCCATCCGAGTTGAATTGCTTAGCGAAAGTTCGCGGGAACGCATGACAGAACGGGGAAAAGATTTCTTGGCTTTGCGGTCCCTGGCCAACCTTATCGTTAACGCTGAATTCAACGACATGCGGAAAGACGGGCCTCTTGCCGATCGATCGTTATCCCCCCAGGGGTGGATGGCCCAGTTTGTGGACACCTGGGACCATTTTGCCCAGGGCGCCAAATACAGCGCCGATGGCGGCCAAACCTATCGGTTTGTTCCCTATCGGGAGGAAGGATTTGTGGATATGGTGGCGCTCTTTAAGCAAAAGTGGGGATATGCCGAATTTTGGAAAGAGTATTTCTATCCCCGTCTGAGACAAGTGGAATTTCTCATGGACCAAAAAGATTTTCAATCCTATATTAAGTCTCCCGGGGGAGAAGGGCCCCGTTTCCTTGAGATCATCAATGAAGACATCAGGTCCAAATCCGGAATCTTTTTTCAGGCGGGTCATCCCATTCACACCTTTAATGGCGTCATGGGGATTTCGGAAATGATGTTGGATGCCCTAAAGAAATTTCCCGGCTATCCCGTCCAATATAAGACCATCGCGGAACGTTATCTAGCTTACCACCATCTTTTTTACGTTGAAAAGAAATTCCAAAACCTTCCTTTCGATAAAGAAGGTTTTATTGAAAGTTTAGTGACCGGGGGCTATGTTTTTGGGTCCCAGGGAGGGCAGTTTAAGGATGAGATCCGCATCATGCGTTTAAAGGATGTGAATGGTTTGATGGGAACAAAACTGTTAGCCCCCGAAACGAAATTCCAAGGAAAGCCCCTTCGCGAGCAACTTGAAACCATTATTAAACAAGAATCGGTAGTCCCTGTGGGAGTGCCCGTCGAAGTTCTCAATTTCTTTATCTTTCAGAAAATAGCGGGCATCGCCCAGACCTACTCCATGCTGACCGGGCTCCCGGAGGCGGATTCTAATCAGCCCACATTGAACCTGAAGGCGGATCTTCCCCAGATTGAACAAGCCATGAAGGCTTTGGTATATGTCCATTCCGAAATCCGTCGGAAAACTGAAGCGGGCGTCGACGTTTATCCGAAATTAAGGCCCATTTTCGAAATCTTGGGGGAAAATGAGAAGTGGGTGGGGCGCATGCACGAACTGGGGATCATGGAGGAAGGGCGTTTTTACGAGTTGTTTTCGGGTTATATCGATGTGCTCGAAGCCTCGTATGACGAGCTCAAGGGAACTTTCCTTTCTCCGGAGGAGCTGACCCATGGGGCCCGCTATGCGGGAGAGTTGGGGAATTATTTAAAGACCCTGCGGGAAAATCTTCGGAAAGATGCGTCGATTATTGAGTCTCGTTTGGTCGTTCGAAAACCCAAAAATACCGATTCCGTTGTGAATCCGGAAAATGATGAGGGGGATGGAGGTCCTGAAGCACGACTGATCTTTGTCCGACCGGAAATTGATGCCAGCCAATATATATTAGACACGGGGTTCATCACGGCTCATATTCTGAAACAGATGGTTGAGCGGATTGATGAGGGGGGAGAACCCGTTTTCAAAGGACTGACCACGCAGGGACTCTTGTCCCTTTATGCCAAAACACAAACGCACCTCAAAACAAAGCATTACAAGGACGCTCTCATCCGTGTGCAGAGCCTGAATGACGCCATGGAGATTGGCCAGCTCAATGGGCTGATCAATAACTACGCCCTCAAGTTCGCTATTATTGACTACTTCGTTTTTTCCAGCGATGGGAATCCGGAGATTGCCCGTTTCTTGGCCGAACATGATGTTCATTCCATTGAGCAGTTTATCGATCGTTTCTATAAAAATCTTCAGTTCATTCGCAATATCCCTGAGTTGTCCAAGGCCTTAGACGAACTGCGCACCGCTAACGAGTATTCGGCCGAAGGTGTTGAATTCAGCTATGCCATGATGCTTACGCTAAATGACAAGATCAGTCCGGAATTTATGGAGCGATTCTCAAAACACATTCCCAATATTCTGCGGGATTACTCGGATTATTTGACCCGTGAAGGGGGGTCTGCCTTAAAGTTTAGGATTGATTCGGCCGTTGTTCTTTACGAAGCCTTGGCCCGGGAGATGGCCGAAACCCGGTTGGTGGGGCGGCCCCTGGGGGATTTGGGTGACCGCATCGAAGTCAAACAAAAACGTGTTAATTCCCCTTGGATGTCTCGAACAATTGTCAAAGCGGTGTATGGGTCCCTTTTTGGGATCTACCTGGATGAGCGTGTCCCCGCCGATAAAGATGTTTTGGATCAGTGGGAAAAAAAGGCGCGGAGCATGTCTTTTAGCCAAATTGTTGAGGATCTGTTAGCTGCGCCCACTATCCGAGGGGAGGTCAACCCCTATAAGGATGAAATTCGACAGGTGGAAGAAGCCATCGCACTTTTAATAAAAGAGCGCACGGCGGCCGACAGGGAGGGGCGGATTACCCAGGTCGAAGGCTATACGATCCAAATTGATCAGCTTAAAAAAAATCTTGCCAGCTTAAATGAAAAGAAGGATTACCTCTTGCTTGTGGCGAAAAGTTTGGAAAAATCTTACGTATCCGGGATCGATGAAAGGAATGATGGTTACCGGGAAATTTTACTTCTCGCGGCACTCCTCGGTATGGGATTCGGTCTGCGTGCCTTCCGACGTGGCGAGGGAAAAGTCTTGTTCCCCGCGTCGGTGGCGTTAGCGTCGGGGTTAGTGGCATTTTATATTGTGAACCCCAACGTCTTGGTGGCCGATGTGACGAACCCCAAGTTGTTGGCGGATTGGCGTTCCGTGGTGTCCGAGGTTCCCTACGCTTTTAAACCCTTCACGGCTCCCCATGTCCTTTTTGACGCTGGGGGGTATCAGGTCTACGTCAAAGGATCGGATGAAAGACCTGTGCATCAGATCCTCTACAACGGATATGTTATTTCCCAAATGGATTTGGAGAAAGGATCATATACGTTGTTCCCTCCACCGGTTCCTGGTGGGGCGGGCGTGCAATACCCCCTTTCTGAAGGGCCTCCGATCTTACTTGGGGGCTATTTTCATGAGGTTCCCGGAAAAGCATCCGAATACGTGCATGGGGGGCGCTTGAGCGACATTCGTTACTCTATCGATGCCAGTGGTAAATTGCTTCTTCAGGCAACGGTTCAGGATCCTAAGGGTCTCCTCACCATGAAAGATTACACGATGACATTTGCATATGAGGACGGTCGCACCGTGGCAAATGTGGGAGGAACTTGGGTTGCCTCCCAAAATCTTGATTTGGATTACATGAAACCCATGGGACAAGTCAGTTCTATTTCTACAACACGGAGTGTGGCCGAAGCCGAAATTCGGCCCTATGTTTCTGAGTCCCTTCAAATCACCTCCGCCCGGGGGGATGTGGTTCGCGATCTTTCCCTTTCGGATTTACCCCCCGGGGTTCTTGGGACCTCGACCAACCTCCTTGAAAGCCCCTTAGGGGAGGTGACATTGAGTGGATCCCGCCGCCACAACTCCCCGGCGGTGACGATCACGGTGAACGGGGTGGAAGTCTCTTCCGCCGAAGGAGCGGTTTATCCCGCGCGTATGGGAGCCACTTACACATTGGAACCCTTACTGTTCCCCCAAAGCCCCAATGTGGCGGTCGCGCCGTTACTGGAAAGTGATGGCAAAACAAATTTTGCCCTCCCAAAAGGTTCGAGCGTCCACGTCAATTATTCTGTAAGTTCCGTTTCTCCCGATGGGCCTCTGCCTCCTGGTATTACTCAAACACAACCAACAGCGGACGTGGTCTCCCCCCCGGTGTCCGCTCCCCAGACCTCATTCTTCTGGCAATCGGTGCTTTTGGGATTGGGGGTGGCGGGGTTGATGGCGTGGCGGTGGAACATCTTCAAACGGAAAAATAAGCAAAACAATACCCCAGGGAAGATTCTTCCCGGACTCCTCTTGAGTTTTGTCCTGGGAGGTCTCTTGACCTTCGGGAATGTTCCCGGGGCTCTGGCGCTGAGTTCCAGAAGCGATTCGGTCTCTGTTGCCGCAAAGACGACTGAGGTGGCTCCTCGGGAAACTGTTCTCCTTAATGAAGAGGGGTGGCGTGTGAGGGGAATTTCCGATTCCCATACTGAAATTCCCCCCATGCAGACCCCCTGGGGATCCTTTTCCGAGTTGCTCATCTCTCTTAACGCCGAATATACGTTCAACGTGAGGGGGAATGGTTTTCTTCAATCGATCCCTCCCGGAATGGATCCCGGAACAGAATGGGTCACCCCAGGTTATTGGTCCGAAGGACGTTACCACCATGGAACCCCCATTTCAGAAATCAAAGAGATTTCGCTGAACGGGCAAGGGGGGTTGACATTGACGGGCGTGTTGACGGACGGCGTTGGCAATTGGACGGCGGATGATTTCAGGATTCAGTTTTATGCGCGAGAAGGAGCCCCCTTGATGGACGTGGCGTTTACGGCCATCGCTCGCAAACCCTTCAAATTTGATCCGGTTCGGATCAAGAATCACGAAGCATTTAAAGCGGGTCAATTCGTTTCGATGAATATCCGAGGCGATTCCCAAGGCGATGTGGTTTTGTATGCAGGCTCCCCATCCACCTTAATCAAGGGTGACTTGGGTGTTCAGGAGCGAATGTTGTTTGAAAATCCCAGACCTCTGGGGCCTGGGCGCCTTCTGTCTCTTGAAATCGATCGACCCGAAGTAAAGCGTTACAATCCCACCACGTTCATATTTCTGTCTAATAATATGAATCCTAACGATTTTGTTCCCCAGGGGTTTGTTCAGCGCTCTCGGAACCCCAAAATTAAAAATGCCAACGTTTGGATCTCCGCTAATGTTCAGCCGGAAACCTACACGCCGGGTCAGGTGATTGGTCGATTTGAATATACCCTGGGGGCGACTCCGATTAAAATGTTTGGCCCGGATGGTCCTAAAATTCTTGGAATAAAGACCGACCGCCCCATCGCTCCGACGCCCAAGGCGCCTGTGAAAAAAGACCCTGGATTTATTCGACGGTTATTGAAGTGGTTTGGGTTTTCCTCGAAGAGGCGGGGTTCTGGGGTGCCGGGTCATGGGAAATCAGTGGAGGATCGAAATCGATTGAACGAGGCCGCCTCCGCATTTTTTGATCAATTGAATCGGGGGAGTGACATGGCCGGTCAGCCGCCAACGGCATTTCTTGTTTTGGGGAATCCCTTCCCCCAGGCTGTTCGGGATTTCGCCGCCCGCTGGAAAGAAGAGTTTCAAGGAATTCCCATTGTCCTCGCGGGGGGGCGGGGAGCGGGGACGGCGGGACTCTTGGCCGCCATTACGAAGCACTATTCTGTTGATGAAAATCAGATTGCCCTTCAGCTCACACAAACGTTGAGGGACTCGGTTAGAAAGGCAAACCCAATCGACGCTGAATCCTTGACCGAAGCCGATCTTCTGCGTTTCGTTCTTCAAAAAGAAGGGATTCCGGATGACGTCATTCGCCAAGAATCCAAGGCCTCGTCGAATCTCGAAGAAAATTTTGATAACACGTCAGGTCAACTTGCCCTCCTCGGGTTAGGGATTGGCACGCCCCGGGTGGGTGTGGTGACGGGTGCTCCCATGCGGTTGCGTGTGGGGGCTGTGGTCGCTGGGCTGAAGACGAAATTGAATTTGCCCTATGGGCCTGTGGTCATGGATGTGGGCCCCCAAGATCTGGATTCGATGACGGACGAGGAACTCCTTCCCCTTATTAAAGGAAGAGCGGGGGAGCAGTGGAATGAGGGAATCGGATGGAAAACCGCTCTTAATCGACCGTTGACATCGGAAGAACGTATTTTGGAATCTCAACTAGAGATGGCGCGACAAAAATTATCTGATGAGTTAAAACTCTATGAAGCCACCCGAAACATTCCTCCCCAGGCCCAATCCATCTTGGGCACTTCCCTGGTGTTGTTTCTGTTTGCGCATCTGGCGGCGGGAGTGGGGCTCCCGTTTGGAAGTTTAGTCCTCTATGGGTTGAGTTTTGCCGCAATGTTTTTTGGAATAAGGGTTTTCTCCGTTGGGCCCTTTCGTCCTGGGGTTGTGCTGGGGAGAGAGCTCCAAGGAATGAAGACCGGATTTATGAGGCTCACTCAAAGTGGGATCAATTTTGGGTCTTGGGCGGCGGAGCAAATTTTGAAAACACCAGCGCTCCTGGTGGCTATAGTGCTTGGTGTGGTGGGAGTGGCGGGGGCAGCGGGAGTGGTAGGGGCCGGGGTCGTGGGGTCCGTGGGCGTGGGGACGAGCGGTTCCCTCTCCTCTGTGGGAGTACCGGTGCTGTTGGCCATGACGTTGGCCGCTGTGCCCATTCGGGCTGGAGTGGCAATCACTCCTTTCCGATATAACATACCCCCTTATCTGCCGTCTTTCGAGAGGGGATCTGGTTTCTTGGCTGTGCCTGGGGTGCAGGCCACGGGGAACGCGTTGGTGGTGGATATGCGGAAAGAATTGGGATTGGCGGAAGGAAAAATTCTATTGGATCGATTGATCTCTCTCTCTCATGGGGTTGGGGCCGGGGAGGAAGCGCACCTCCACGTGGAATTTGTGGTGAACGGAAATCCATCCGCGGCGGATGTGGCCCGCGTCACAAAGGCGTTCCGGGAACTGGCGGCCCAATCGAATCTTGATCAGGTGGCCATCGATCAAATCACGGTGGGCGTGGTCGGAGCGGCCCCCGCGGTTCTTACGGCACGGTTGAAGGAACTTTCTTCTTCTCACATTAACGTGGTGGCCCCGGCGAGCGCGGTGGAATTTTGGGCGGGTTTGGGAATGCCGTTGGTGGTCTTTGCCGCAAAACTATTAACCGACTTAACCCGTGTTGAAGTGGATATTGTGTACACCGGTGCGGCCGCCCAGGCCGCGGTGGAGCTGTCGAATGGCCAGCTGAAAATGGAAAAGGGGCAGGTTCGGTTGAGGGCCCTTTCGACTCCGCTGGAAATGATCGAAGAAGAGAAACAAAAAATTCAGGTCTTCAACCAACAGGCCTAAGTCGACAGATTTTCCTCGCGGGAGGGCGGGTGATGTCTAGAAGGGGGAGCCCATGTGGGGTAAACAGCTGTTTTTATCTGTTCTCGCCCTCGGGATTTGTCAGGAATATTGTGCCCGAAGGCATAAACAGGCAGTTCTGGTCCGGTGCCGCTCCCGACATGGACCAAACACATTCTTTAGCCAACCCACCCCGGCAAGATCACGATGAAAATCAAATATAGAACGAATAAAAATCTTTGGCCCCGGAATTGCGGAGCCTTATCGGGCCTGCTTGTTTTTCTGACGAGCCTTTTTCCCCATCCTGTTTTCCCCATTTTGACCAGAGCATTGCACTATAACATTAGACTCGAAAATGCAGGTTACAATTGATTTACAAGTTCTTAAGGCAAAAAGCCGGGTCTCTATAGTAGATTTAAGGGTAGGCGTGGGCTCTTGAACGGCAGGATACGTTGGATCCGAAGTCAAGGGGAGCAATGCACATTCGGCTGTCGATACAAACGCTGAAAAAACTCGTCGCGGGTTCCATGACGGCGGCCTTCTTTTTCTCCACGGTGGGCTCGCCGTTTGCGGAGGCCAATTTCTGGGCCGAGCGACACGCGGCCCGGGTCAAAACCCTTCCCACCCCCGGGCCAGACGATGTCCGCCATCTTCTCTCCACCATTTCTTGGCCCAAGGAATCCCTTAACCCCGTTCTGGGGGCCTATCGCCTTCCGTCGAGGTTGGGCACGGTTGTGGAAACCCACACGGCCCAGCCGGGGGCCCCGGTTCTCCTCCATCTTCAAGACGCCCACGGTGTTTACGGGGCCCAATACAACGCCTCCATAGTTTTGGAAGGACTTTTCCAAGCGGGGTGGTCCGGCACCGAGGCGGTCCCCGTATACCAAGAAGGTGGCGCGGGGCCCGCGAACATCGATTGGCTGTCCGCCTTTCCCTTCGACGATATTAAAGAGCGCGTGGCCCACGCGCATCTTCGCCGGGGGGACCTGACGGGGGAGGAGTACCGCACGATCGTTGCCTCGTCCGGGACCTTCCGACTTTATGGGGTGGAAACCGTTGACCTTTTCAAGAAGAACCTGGCGGCTCGGCACGAAACCGCCCAGGCGCGAGCCGCCGCCGCTGTTCACATCGGTAAAATCCAAAATCGATTGGCCCGAATCAAGGCAAAGATTTACCCTCCCGCCCTTTTGTCCCTCGACAAACCCTTTCAGGCTTACACCAACCAAACCCTTTCTTTCGTCGAGTATGTTCAAGATCTGGCCACGTTGGCCCCGGGTAGTTTTCGGGCGGGGGATTACCCCAATTTAGACGCGCTGCTCCTGCTCACGAAACGGGAGACGGAGATGGACCCGCGGCGACTGGCCGAGGAGCGGGATCTGCTGGTGCGCAAAATGGTGGGAACCCTTTCTCTGGAAGCGGGAAAAGATCTGGTCGCCAAAGCGATCGACGTTCGGGAAGGTCGATTGAAGCAGGGAGATTTCTATCAGGCGCTATTGGGTGTGGCGGACAAACTGAAACGTCAGGGCCAGGACTTGCCCACCCGAGAACTTCGAAATTATGTGGGCTATTTAAACCTGGCGGATTCGCTTCAGCACGACCAGCTCCTGGCGGAGGCGGAACAACTGCGGAGCCGTCTGCTGGAAAAGTTTTCCCGAAACGATCACGTGTGGCGCCTGGTCACCACCGACCGTCGTGTGGCGTTGGAGCGGTTGCTGTGGAAACAGGAAATGACGCCGGACCAATACGCCGCATTCAAGCAAGAGGGGCCTCTGGATTGGGTGGAAATTGAAAAATATGTGATGGAACAGGAAACGCGGTTGGGTTTCTTAACCCAAGATCTATCGGCCCGCTTAAATTCAAACTCGAACCTCACCCCCACCCTCTCTGTGCAACCCGGGGGATAGGTAACACTTTAGACCGGGTACATGGGTAACAGTTTTACCGGATCGCAGCGT